>JBBAKY010000010.1:0-49815 GCA_040403295.1 Arcicella sp. | reverse complement strand
TAAACTTGTGGTCATGAGTTTTAATTAATAATTGGCAGGATAATTTACAATTAGTAACAAACAATGAATAATTGAAAAAGAAAACTATCGTACTACTTCAATATAATTTATTTCTCTTAATTATTAATTGTCAATTTTCAATTGTTAATTGAAAACCGTTTACCAAAATTGAGAAAATTTGTTAAATTTGCTATCATAAAAGAGTTATATTTTTCACAATTTCGGGAATATCAGTATTATCTTACTGAAAAATCGAGAAACCTAACATACAGAACATAAATAGATGCGACCTTTTGAACAATTTGAAGAAGACGTAGAGGTAATGGATCAAGTAATTGATGTTGATCAAAATGACCTTATGGTTTTCAATGATGAAATAAATACCTTCGACTTCGTGATTGATACACTTGTGGAGGTGTGTGGACATACGGCTGAACAGGCTGAACAATGTACCTTATTAATTCATTATAAAGGGAAATGCTCCGTGAAAAAAGGAACATTTGAAGAACTTGTACCCATGCGAAATGATATTTGTCGCCGAGGAATTGATGCCAGAGTAATGTGATGTTTGATGTTCGTAAAAATATACCTCAAGACGAATTTGGAATATCATTAGCAAATATCGAAAAACGAAAAACAAACATCTAAAACCTAACATCGAAATAAATTGAATTATCCATCAAAACTTATTGAAAATGCTGTAGAGGAAATTTCAAAATTGCCAGGAATCGGAAAGAAGACGGCATTGAGAATGGCGCTACATTTACTGAAACGTGATGAACGCCAAACGCTTCAACTTTCGGAAGCAATGATTGCCATGCGTACTAAAACGCAATATTGCCGTCAATGTCATAATATTTCGGATAATGATTTATGCCAGATTTGTGCTAATCCAAAGCGAGACGAATCTATTATTTGCGTGGTTGAAGACACTCGTGACGTTTTAGCGATTGAAAATACTTCGCAATACCGAGGAATGTATCACGTCTTGGGAGGAATTATTTCACCTTTGGAGGGGATTGGGCCGAATGATTTGAAGATAGATTCATTATTGAAAAGAATTTCGGATAGAATAGGAACGGAATCGGAAGTTAAAGAAATAATTTTGGGATTAAGTCCTACCATGGAAGGAGATACCACGGCGTTTTACTTGACGAAAAGGTTGAGACCTTTGAATATTAAAATTACAACCATTGCCCGAGGAATCCCGATTGGTGGAGATTTGGAATATGCGGATGAAATTACCTTGGGACGAAGTATTGTAAGTCGAATTGTTTATGAGTAATTCTAAAATCATCCATATTATGAAAAAATCAGTTTTTGCCCTCAGTTTCATCGGTTTAGCCTTTTACGGTTACGCTCAAAACGAAGTAAGACCCAATGAGCTTACTTCCCCAATCATGTTGGATTTCTTGAAAAGTTATCAACAAGAAAATGCCATTAAGAAATTTCAATTGCCTCCCAGTAGCATTCCTTTTACTTCTGAATTATCAAAAAGGGGAATTCAAGGCGATAAAAATATGAAACCAGCACTTGAAAATATTGACAATATGATTGTGATAAAGCCCAATTTGGTAGAAATCATGAGAATGCCAGTTGTTCGTCCAGATGAAAATATGCATTATACGATGAAGATTGTGAATTCAGATACGAATAAATTACAAACGATTAAATAAGTAAAATAAATTTCTAAACGGGCAAAAGCTAATCGCAAAGCCTAAACAACTCATGAACCGTAAAAATTTCCTTCAAACCACCTTAGCCTCAGTAGCTACTTTGTCTGGTTTTTCATCGTTTGGCTTCTCCTTCAGAAGTAGTTATAATAATACATTACCTAAATTGACACTGGAGCAAACGATGCTCGAAACCGCTCCATTTTCATTAGCCGCATTGCCTTATGCCCCTGAAAGTTTAGAACCTAATATTGATAAAATGACGATGGAAATTCATCATGGCCGTCACCATAAGGCTTATGTTGATAATTTGAACAAAGCCGTTACGGGTACGCCAATGGAAAAAATGTCGCTTTGGGATTTGTTGAAAGAAGCAGGAAAAGAACCTTCAGCTGTGCGTAATAATGCGGGTGGACATTGGAATCATACTTTTTTCTGGAATGTGATGTCGCCAAAAGGCGGAGGAGTTCCCAAAGGAGTAGTAGCCGACGAAATCATAAAAACGTTTGGTTCATTCGATAAATTTAAAGAAGAATTTGCCAAAGCTGGAACTACTCGTTTTGGGTCGGGCTGGGCTTGGTTGATTGTTCAAGATAAGAAATTAGTGATTACTTCTACACCGAACCAAGATAATCCTTTGATGGATGTAGCTGAGAAAAAGGGTACTCCAGTTTTGGGATTAGACGTTTGGGAACACGCATATTATTTGAAGTATCAAAATAAACGTGCTGACTATATTGCTGCTTTCTGGAATATTGTAAACTGGGATGCGGTTACTAAAAACTATGAAAATGCTTTGAAATAGGGGCCTGGGGTTTGGATTTAGGGGTTTAATTAAACTTTCAAGCATTTTTTAAATCCCAACCCCTGACCCCAAACCCCCAATAAAAATGACACTTCTCGACACAATTCCATCGCTTGATTTAGCGGATTTTACTGCTGGCGATGCTACCCGCAAAGCTAAATTTGTACAAGATTTAGGTGCAGCTTTCAATAATATTGGCTTTGTAGCCATTAAAAGTCATGGTTTAACCAGTGATAAAACCACCGATTTATACGATACGGTTCAGAAATTTTTTCTTTCTTCCGATGAATTAAAACAAAAATATGCTATTGAAGGAATCGCTGGACAACGTGGTTACATCGGTAAAGGAAAAGAAACTGCCAAAGGATTTAAGGCAGCAGATTTAAAGGAATTTTATCACGTTGGACAACCCATTTTGAACGATGGTGACCCAATTTGGGAAGAATATCCTGACAATGTTTTCCCAAGTGAATTGCCTGATTTTGAAAGAGATACGCTTCATACGTATCATACTTTGGAGAATGCAGGTAAGCAATTATTACGTGCCATTGCCTTATATTTGGAATTGCCCGAAGATTATTTTGAAGATAAAGTAAAACACGGTAACTCTATTCTGAGAGCCATTCATTATTTCCCAATCTTGAATCCAGAAACACTACCAGAAGGCGCTGTTCGTGCGGCCGCTCACGGTGATATAAACTTGATAACCCTTTTGATGGGTGCATCTGCTGAAGGGTTGGAAGTTTTAAGAACTGATGGAAAATGGATTCCAATTACTTCATTGCCTGATTATGTAGTCGTGAATGTTGGTGATATGCTCGACCGTTTGACGAATCATAAATTGAAATCAACGATTCACCGGGTGGTTAATCCTCCGAAAGAGAAATTGGGAACATCCCGTTTTTCAATCCCATTTTTTATGCACCCACGTTCAGAAATGGACTTAACGTGTTTGGATTCGTGCGTAGATGCCACGCAGCCAAAAATGTACGTAAACATGACTGCAGGGGAATTCTTAAATGAAAGATTGATTGAATTGGGACTGAAAAAATGAAAAAAATCAGGCGGCTAATTTTCTTGAAAGACGTTTTGATACTTGCGTGTACCTCTTTTGGAGGGCCGCAAGTTCATTTAGCGATGTTTATAGACCTCTTTGTAAAAAAAAGAAATTATCTTTCTGAAGCAGAACTCCTTGAAATACAGGCGCTTTGTGCCATGCTCCCTGGACCAACTTCCACCCAAACTATCACGGCTTTGGGGTACAAAATCGGAGGTCCAAATTTAGCTTACATTACTTTATTAGTGTGGATTACGCCCGCCGTTGCCATTATGACGGCGGCAGCTTTTGGCATGACTTATCTTCGCAATCGTGATTTAATCCGTTTTATTCAACCCATTGGAGTCGCTTTTATAATTCATGCTGGGTATATTTTGGGCCGAAAAGTAATTAAAAATAATGTTGGAATCGTGTTGATGATAATTTCGGCCGCTTTTGCTTTTTACTATCAATCACCTTGGGTTTGTCCGATTGCTTTAATCGTAGGGGGAACATTCACTTCCTTCAACTACAAAGATTATCCTAAACAGACTAAACATAAAATGGTGATTCCTTGGGCTAATTTTAATCTTTTTTGGGGATTTCTTTTGTTTTTGGCGGTTTTAGGGCATTTTACCGATTATGAACCCATCCGACTTTTTGAGAATTTTTATCGTAATGGAAGCCTCACTTTTGGCGGAGGACAAGTACTGGCTCCGATGCTCTACACCGAATTTGTGGAATTTAAAGGACTCGTCCAAGGGGATGATTTCCTAACGGGCATGGCTCTTTCGCAGGCATTACCCGGGCCAGTTTTTGCATTAACTTCTTACTTAGGCGTTTTGGTGATGAAAGGCGGTACATGGTACGAGCAATTATTGGGAAGCATGGTAGGAGCAGCAGGAATATTTTTGCCGGGGACATTTTTGATTTTCTTTGTATATAGAATTTGGGGACAATTAAAGCAATTTAGAGGGATTCGTGCTTCTCTGGATGGTATTAATGCAACCTCCATTGGTTTAACTTTATCAGCTGCATTTACTTTTATCGTTCCAATGGTTCAACGGGTTGATTATCTGGGTATTATCACCGTTTTTATTACTTTAGCGCTTACACAATTTACTAAAATTCCCACATTTTTTATCTTTTTGGGGGGGGTAATCTTAGGATTAATTACGTAGTAATAGTTGAATATCATACTAAAATTTCCTGAAATAAAAATCCCCATTAAACAGAGTCTAATGGGGATTTCAAAGTCAAAATCTATCACTTCAACAGATTCAACAAATACTGCCCATAACCACTCTTTATAAGTGGCTCGGCAATGCTTTTTAATTGTTCCTCATTGATATAACCCATGCGATAGGCAACTTCTTCAATACAACCAATTTTCATGCCTTGTCTCTCTTCAATTACCTGTACAAATTGTCCTGCTTGCATCAGAGACGCAAATGTACCTGTGTCTAACCAGGCCGTTCCACGGTTCAAAACGCCTACTTTTAATTTCCCTTGTTTTAAATATTCCTTGTTTACGTCCGTAATTTCATATTCTCCACGGGGCGAAGGAGCAATGTTTTTGGCTATTTCTACGACAGAATTATCGTAAAAATATAACCCAGGAACGGCATAATTTGACTTTGGATTCTTTGGTTTTTCTTCAATAGAAAGTACGTTGAAATCTTTGTCAAATTCCACGACGCCATAACGTTCTGGATCATGGACTTGGTAGGCATAGACAACACCACCTTGTGGGTCGTTATTGGCTTGAAGCAATTTGCTCAACCCGCTACCGTGAAAAATATTATCACCCAAAACCAAGGCCACTTTATCATCGCCAATAAATTCTTCACCAATGACGAATGCCTGAGCGAGTCCGTTCGGTAACGGTTGTTCGGCATAAGTAAACTGACAACCCACCTGAGAACCATCACCCAACAGTTTTTTGAAATGCGGCAAATCGTGGGGAGTAGAGATAATCAAAATCTCTTTGATACCGGAAAGCATCAAAATCGACAGCGGATAATAAATCATCGGTTTGTCGTAAACGGGCATTAGTTGCTTACTAACTGCCAAAGTCAATGGGTGAAGGCGAGTGCCTGAGCCACCCGCAAGTATGATTCCTTTCATTTTTTATACGTTTGCTGATAATGCTATTTTTAAACTATCTCGCCAATACGGAACCTTGATTCCGAAGGTCGTTTTGATTTTTGTTTTATCCATCACTGAAAAAGCGGGACGAGTTGCTTTTGTGGGGTATTCGCTTGTTTTTAAAGGATTGACGATAACGTCCACATTTCCTAATTCAAAAATGGCTTGGGCAAAATCGTACCAAGAAATTGCTCCTTCATTACTATAATGATAGATTCCGTATGCTTCTTTCTCTGAGACAATAATATCTAACAAAGCACCTGCCAAATCAACTCCATACGTAGGAGAACCCACTTGGTCAGCTATGATACCCAAAGAATCATGCTCTGTACCCAAACGCAACATGGTTTTCATGAAATTACCCGCAAATTCAGAATACAACCAGGCCGTTCTAACGATATAATGTTTTGCTAAAACGGCTTTTACGGCTTTTTCTCCTTCCAGTTTCGTTAACCCGTAAATGCTGATTGGTACAGTTGGGTCGGTTTCGGTTAATAATGCGGGAATATTTCCTTCAAAAATAAAATCGGTAGAAATTTGAAGCATCGTAGCATCAAATTTTACACATAATTTTGCAATATTTTCAGCACCATTACGATTGATTTTGCGGGATAAATCCACTTCGTCTTCCGCTTTATCAACGGCAGTATAAGCCGCACAGTTTATTACGAAGGTCGGATTTTTTTGATTAAAGAGTTTCTCTAAAACCTCCATATCCAAAATATTACCCACAATTTCATCGGCAAAGGTGATAGAAGTTATGTTTCGCTCCGAAGCAACTTTCTGCAGGCATTGTCCCAATTGTCCTGTGCCTCCTAATACTAATATATTCATGTGTTAATGTTATCTATTTGCGTACATTTCTGTATAATATTTCTGATAATTCCCCGAAGTTACATTATCCAACCATTCCTGATTGCTCAAAAACCAATCAACGGTTTTTTCTAAGCCTTCTTCAAATTGTAAAGAGGGTTTCCAACCTAATTCATTCATGATTTTAGTCGCATCAATCGCATAGCGGAGGTCATGCCCAGCACGGTCGGTCACATACGTGATTAGTTTTTCGGAAGTACCTGCTTCACGACCTAATTTTGTATCCATTGTCTTGCAAACTAACATGACGATGTCTATATTTTTCCATTCGTTAAATCCTCCGATATTGTAAGTTTCTCCGATAACACCGTCATGAAAAACGGTATCAATTGCTCTGGCATGGTCAACTACAAATAGCCAATCTCTCACATTTTCGCCTTTTCCGTAAACTGGTAAAGGTTTATTGTGTAAAATATTATGGATGATTAAAGGCAATAATTTCTCCGGAAAATGATTGGGGCCGTAATTGTTTGAGCAGTTGGTAATTACTACGGGCAATTTATAGGTACTTCCATAAGCACGCACAAAATGGTCGGAAGAAGCTTTTGAAGCTGAATATGGTGAACGTGGGTCGTAAGGCGTAGTTTCCAAGAAAAATTCTTCTGGATTATGCAATTCTCCGTAAACTTCATCTGTAGAAACATGGTAGAAGCGTTTGCCCTCCATGTTATCTTTCCAAATAGTTTTGGCAGCATTCAAGAGGTTACAAGTTCCGATTACGTTGGTCATTACAAAAGCCATTGGGTCTGTAATTGACCTGTCCACGTGCGACTCGGCCGCCAAGTGAATAACGCCATCGAATTGGTGTTCTGCAAAAAGTTGGTCGATAAATGGGGCATCCACAATATCGCCCTTCACAAAGGTATAATTGGGTGCGTTTTCAATGTCAGAAATATTCTCTAAATTTCCTGCGTAAGTCAATTTGTCAAGATTGATAATTTGATAGTTAGGGTATTTAGTAACAAAAAGTCGTACAACGTGTGAGCCAATAAATCCTGCTCCGCCTGTAATAAGTATTTTTTTCATTTGTTCTTATGGTTCTATTATGTAGTATTATGTTTTTGTCTGACTCGAATAGACAAATTTTAACTTATTTTTTTCTGCCAATTCCAAGCATCACCTAAAGCATCTTTGAGTGATTTTTCCGTTTGCCAGCCTAAATGCTGTTTTGATTTTGTGCAATCTGCATAAACGGCAATAACATCGCCATCACGTCGAGGCTTTATGACATAATCCACCTTTAAACCCGTGGCTTCTTCAAAGGCATTTATTACTTGCAAAACTGAACTTCCCTCGCCCGTTCCTATATTGAAAAAATCGTAATAACGTCCTTCTGGTTGTTTTAACAGCAAATTTAATGCCGATACGTGCGCTTTGGCTAAATCTACTACGTGGATATAATCACGTACTGCTGTACCGTCGGAAGTGGGATAATCATCGCCATAAACGGATAATTGTCCACGAATACCCGCCACAGATTGGGTAAGGAATGGAACAAGGTTAGCCGGTGGACCCAAAGGTAGTTCACCAATTAGGCAGCTTTCGTGAGCGCCAATTGGATTGAAATAGCGTAAAGAAATAGCGTGAAAGTCGTTCGTACTTTGCGCTGTATCTCTAATTATAGCTTCGCAAATTTGTTTTGTATTTCCGTATGGAGAGGTAGCAGGCTTTACGGCTGAGTTTTCAGTAACTGGTAGGGAATCAGGCTCGCCATAAACCGTACATGAAGAAGAGAAAACCAAATTGTTTACCTTATATTCTGTAATTTTTTCTAACATTAAAATCGTGGCAGAAACGTTATTTTGGTAATATTTTAGCGGTTTTTCGATGGATTCTCCCACGGCTTTTGCAGCGGCGAAATGAATAATCCCATCAATTTTCTGTTCGGTAAATATTTTATCCCAAATGGTCGCATCATTAATATCAGCTTCATAATATTTGATTGATTTACCAATAATTTCTTCGATACCCTCAAGTGCTTTTTTTTCGGAATTTGAAAAATTATCTAAAATAATTGACTCAAAACCTGCGTTGTGAAGTTCAACTACGGTATGAGAGCCAATAAAACCCGCTCCGCCTGTAACTAATATATTCATAAAAGAATCCCTTAATTTCCAAGGGTATGATTTTTAATTAGAAATGATTTATGTGTACGAAGACAAATTTACAACAAAGCCTTGTGAGAAAAAACTATCCTTTCAATTTTCGCTTAAACGGTCTAAACGTTAATAAATGGAATGTTGAAATAATGCTTGAATTCATCATCAGTAGTTAGAAAACAATGAAAACGGCTCTATTAACCCCTAACTCACAAAATCAATTTGCCGTTATCAAAAAGAAATCGTATTTTCAATAAAAATTACCCGTGACAGACATGAAACAATCCGAAATCAAAGCTTTAATCTCCTTATTGGATGATGAAGATTATGAAGTTTTAAACCATGTAGAGACTAAAATTCGTTCAATGGGCGACACCGTTATTCCGTATTTGGAAGACCGTTGGGAAGAGTCATCATTAAGCCCTTTGATGCAGAAAAAATTAGAAGATTTAATCCATGATTTACAATATAATGCCTTCTTTGAACGACTTTTAACTTGGCGAAAAAATGGTTCAGAAGACCTTTTAGAAGGAATGTGGGCCATTGCGACTTATCAATATCCAGAACTTTCTTTAGAAAAACTTCGTCAAGATGTCGATCAAATCTACTACGAAGTTTGGCTTGAAATTAGGGATGGAATGCACCCAATGGATCAAATAAAAACCTTGAATTCTGTGATTTTTGGAAAGTTGAAATTTGGCGCAAATACCAAACATTTTCATTCGGCTTCAAACTCCATGTTGAATGTGGTAATCGAACTCAAAAAAGGGAATCCCATTTCACTTTGTGTGATTTATTTATTGGTTGCTCAAAAACTGAACTTACCGGTTTGGGGGGTAAATCTACCCAATCTGTTCATCCTGACCTACAAATCCGGTAACATGCAGTTTTATATCAATGTCTTTAATCGTGGGCTGGTGTTCAGTCGGGTGGATATTGATAATTACATTGCTCAGTATAATTTTCCACAAAACGAAATCTTTTATCAGCCTTGCAATAATCTGGATATTATCCGTAGAGTGTTGCGAAATTTAACTTTGGCTTTTGAAAAGGTGGGGGATGATGACAAGGTAAAAGAGATTGATAGAGCTTTGCAGGAAATGATGCAGGAGTGAGTTTTTGATCTTAGAGGTTCGTTTTTCGATAATAGTTTAAAGAAGAAACCAAATTTATCTTTTCTATTATCGAAAAACGAATAACAAACATCGAATTAAACCGTAATGGCTATTACATAATCGTCCACATAAAAAATCGCCAATTCATGCGCTGTTTTTAGGATTCCATCTACAAATATTTCACCTTTTATCATTGTAGGGTTACCTTCAAAAGGTTCGACAAAAATATTATCTTTGAACGATAGATTCTTTTTGCCATACCACTTATATAAACTTTCTTTGGCACACCAATAAATACACATTTTGAGGAGGTCATCCTCTGCGTGGAGGCGTTCCGATTCCGACAAGAATTTATGAGAAACTCGGCTTAATTTATCGGATATCTTCTCAATATCAATTCCTACTTCTTCTTCCAAACTCACCACGGCAACGGCGTAATTGCTGGTATGTGAAAGCGATACAAATCCTTGAATTTTCGATAAATATGGATTATTGAATTCGTCTTTTTCAATGCCCTGATAGATGTGTTCTAATTGTTCAACCGTATATTTTACACAGGTTCTACTCGCTAACCATTCCAATTGCTTTATTGGGTGAGTCGCATTCGAGCAGACTTCTAAATCTTCTGCTTTTAAATGGAGATATTTTAGAAAAAAATCAGCATCTTCCGCTATTTCCCAAAGTGTTACGATACATTGTTCCGAAATATTTTTAGAAAAAACTACTGCCATTTTGGGTTAATTATTGGTATTTGTGATTAGCTGTCAGGGTGTTAGCGCATGAAGACTAATTTTGCTTTTTATTGAACGAATCATAATGTTGTCATTCCTTGCAAAATAAAGTAATTTCGTTGAAAGATACGGTCTGAAACACTATTTTCTTGATTAATAAGATTTATAAAATAGATTAAGATTTTTCTGAGTTTGCTTAAATCAAACAATTTTAGTGTAATCTCGCTCAATACCCCATACCCAAACCATGCAAATAGAAAAAATAGATACATTTTCTGGTCATCGTGATTGTGTTTATACGCTTGAAGAGACTGCTGAATCTAATCTTTTTTTTTCGGGAGGTGGCGATGGACTGGTGGTAAGATGGGATTTAAGTAAGCCTGATGCAGGAGAATTATTTGCGCAAGTTCCCGCTTCTATTTATGCTTTATGTTTTGATAAAGTAAGAAATCAACTTTGGGTAGGTCAAAATTTTGAAGGGATTCACCTGATTGATGTAGAATCTAAGTTAGAAATTAAGTCCATAAAAATTACGTCATCTTCAATTTTTGATATAAAAATTTACAAAGATAATGCTTTTATTGGCCTATCAGATGGTACGATTGTGGTATTGGATGTCGAGAATTTTGTGGTCAAAAAATACATTAAAGCATCGGATAAAAGTGTGAGAAGTATTGCCATAAACTCACTTTCGAACGAATTTGCGGTGGCATACAGCGATTTTTCGGTAAAAGTCTTTGATTTACAGGATTTTTCATTGAAATTAGTGGTTAATCAACACACTAACTCAGTTTTTACGGTTTGCTATTCGCCTGATTATCAGTATTTAATCACCGCTGGACGAGATGCACACCTAAAAATTTTAGCCGTAAATAATCAGTATCATTTGCGTCAAGATATTGCGGCTCATTTATTTGCCATCAATGATATAAAATTTAGCCCCGACGGTAAATATTTTGCCACTTGTAGCATGGATAAGTCCATCAAAATTTGGGATGCTGAACAATTCAAATTACTGAAAGTTATTGATAAAGCCCGTCACGCAGGACACGGAACGTCGATTAACAAATTATGGTGGAGTAAACATGAAAATTTATTAGTATCCGCCTCTGATGATCGGCGGATATCGGTTTGGCGTATAGAAGATTGAGAATTATTAGATTTATACTTACATAGCAGAAAATCCAACTTTGTTTAATATATCCTTTGTCTAAAAGAAGGAAATAAATATAAAAAATCATGAGAATAACACCCCTTGAAATTAGACAACATACTTTTGATAAGAGTTTTAGAGGGTACGATACCGAATCAGTTGATGCCTTTTTATTGTCTCTTTCGCAAGAATGGGAGCGTATCTCGGAAGACGTTCGTTTTTCTAAGCAACAGTTAGAAATTGCTGAAAAAGAAATCGTAAGGATGAAAGAGATAGAAAGTAGCCTTTTCAAAACGTTGAAAGCTGCCGAGGATGCTCAACAAAATATCAACGCAAAAGTAGAAGCTGAAGCCAGTTTAATTACGGATAAAGCTCGTCAAGATGCCGAGGAAATTACCAATGAAGCTCAGAAAAAAGCGGATATGATGATTTCTGAATCTGAAAATAAAGCTAAATTCTTGGTTGAAGAGGCCGTGAATGACCTAAAAAATTATGAGCGTGACTTCAAAGCCATGGAGCGTTACAAGGATTATTTGGTAGTTGAGCTAAAAAGCTTTGCCAATGATGCACTTGATAAAGTGACTAAGTTTGAAGAGAGAATTAACACTCGTACCGGCGAAGCAAAATTGAACGAACTGGATACTAAAGTAACAGATAAATTATCTCAACCTTCAGTAGTTTCGCCTGTTATGGAAATATTAGTAGTTCCAATTGTTGAAGAGCCAGTCGTTGAACTTACGTTAGCTGATGAAAGTGAAGATTATTCGCCAGTAAATGAGGTAGTTTCAGAGCCAGTACAAATTGAGGTAACAGAACCTGAAATTGATTTTGAACCAGCCAATGATTATGACGATGAAAATGAAGAATTACCGACCGTTCATGCCATTATTGGTGCTGAAGCAGAAACGGGATTGTTTACGGAGGCTCTTCTAAATCCAACAATTGAAATACCCAATGATACCTTTAATGAAACGGCTGATAGTTTGACCAAAGAAATGAAAGCCACTCGTGGAAGACCTCGTAAATCAACACCTAATGATGGCGGTTTACCAACGGTTTCATCAATAATGGAGGAATTTACAAAAGATGTTCCTGCTGCAATTTCTAATGGAGGAGGTTCATTTTTTGATAATATATAGTGGTTGAAAATCTTTCTATGTAAAAATTTCAAGTTGATTTTACAGCTTGAAATTTTTTGTTTAGAACCGGTGATAAGTTTTTGGTTTTATGTGCTAATACCTGAAACTTTACGATATCTATTTTGTTGAAATTTATAGTGTTTTTAGTTTAGGTATAATGTCGTAAATCCTAACACCCAACCCTTTAAACCTAAAAAAATGGGAACAATTGCCTTAGAAGGCTTAGAGTTTTTTGCTTATCATGGCGTACATGATGAAGAACAAAAAATTGGAAATCGTTATCAAGTTGATATCCAAGTCGTGGTCGATTTTTCGGAAGCGGCTGAAAATGATAAGTTAAAATATACCGTTAATTATGGAGATTTATACGAAATAATTTCTGGAGTAATGAAAATTAAGGCGAGACTTTTAGAACATATTGCCCAATTAATCATTTCAAATGTGCGGGAACGTTACCCCAACATTGAAAAAATTGAAGTTTCCATTTCCAAATTTAATCCACCCATCGGGGGCGTGTGTACCCGAGCAAAAGTAACTTTAGTAGGATAATTTATGGCTCATCAAGTAACGATAAAAGACCTCGCTCGGCATCTGAATATTTCGGTTGCGACCGTATCCCGTGCGATGCGAGATATGCCAGAAATTAAAGCAGAAACTCGTGATGCAGTATTAAAGTTAGCCAAAGAATTGGATTACCAGCCCAATATTTTAGCAACTAATTTAGTAAAAAGCAGAACAAAAACGATTGGAGTAATTGTGCCTGATTTAGCGTATCATTTTTTTGCTTCGGTTATTAGAGGAATTGAGGAAGAAGCCTTTGCCAGAGGTTATAGTTTGCTACTAACGCAGACAAGTGAACTTTATGAACGTGAATTGATAAATGTTCAAAACCTTTCCAGAGGCCAAGTTGAGGGCTTTATTGTTTCAATTTCACAAGAAACTACCGATTTTGAACATCTAAAACGATTACAAAGAAAAGGAATTCCTTTGGTATTTTTTGACAGAGATGCCGACGAAATTGATGTGCCAAAAGTGATGGTGGACAATGTGGGGGCGGCTTATGAAGCGACCAAACATCTTATAGAAAATGGCTCGAAAAGAATTGCTTTTTTGGCGGGTCCTTCAAACGTTACAGTTAGCAATTTGCGACAATCGGGCTATGAAAAGGCTTTAAAAGATTCGGGGATGAAATTAGATAAAACATTAGTAGTTCACGGAAATTATAATCTTCAACAAGCCATTGAACTGACTAATGAATTATTTGAATTAGAAACTCCTCCAGATGGATTAGTCGTCGTTAGTGACCGCTTGGCGGTGGGAGCAATTGCAGCCTTGCGTAAAAAAAACATCAGAATTCCAGAAGACGTGGCCATCGTAAGTTTTAATGACGATCCTATCTGCACCATCGTAACTCCTACGCTCACGAGTGTCGCACAACCCACCTTGGAAATGGGAAAAATGGCAATGTCTTTGTTACTTAATCAAATTGAAAAACCCGATAGCATAGACAAACCCGAAGTGAAAGTGTTTAAAACCGAATTAAAAATTAGAGAATCTTCAATGCGCATAAAATAAATAATTTACTTCATTAAACTATTATCCCAACCTAATCATGAGAAAAATATTCCTTGTATTGGTATGTCTGATAGCAACGTTTTCATTATCAGCACAAAAAAGTAAAAAATCCAAGAAAGCTTTGGAAGCCGTAGTGGTTCAGCCCCCGAAAAAAATGCTTACCCACGAGGTATATGATTCTTGGAAAGAAATTCCAGATCGTTATATTTCTAATGATGGAAGTACCATAGTTTTTCCAATAAACCCGCAGGAAGGCGATGGTAATGTGATATTTCATTCTTTGAAAAATGCAAAAATAGATTCTGTTCAGAGAGGCACAGATATTCGTTTAACGGATGATTCTGAGTTTGCTATTTTCAAGATAAAACCACAGCTAAGTTTGGTTAAATCTTTGAAACGACTGAAAAAGAAAAAAGACGAAATGCCCAAAGATTCTTTGGGCATTTATGGTTTGAAAACCAATCAAGTTTCGAAGATTGCTAATGTTTTATCCTTCAAAATTCCAGAGAAAATGGGTGGCTGGGTAGCCTACCAAATGGAAGAATCTAAAAAAAATGATAATGCTAAAAAGAAAGTAGGCAAAAAGGAATCCGAAGAGAACGGATATCGTTTAGTATTGAAAAATTTAAAAACTAATACAGATCAAATATTTAGTTTTGTGACCGATTATGAGTTTGCTAAATATGCAAATAGAATTGTATTTAGTACCACTGGTAATGATTCTACGATGATTTCAGGCGTTTATTCGTATGATTTGCAGACTGGAAAAGTAGATAATATTATTAAATCAAAAGGAAAGTTTAAGAAATTGTCGGTTTCCGAAGATGGCCAACAAATTGCTTTTATTGCTGATTTAGATACAAATAATAAAACTCAAATCCGTTTGCCAAAACTCTATCATTGGAAATCTGGAGAAGAAACTGCCAAACCTTTAGCCGATGAAAAGCAGACCTTTGCCCCCGCAGGTTGGTATGTGAGTGATAATTATCAGCCCCGTTTTTCAAAGGATGGAACAAAATTGTTTTTCGGAACAAATCCTAAATCTGTTGTAGCAGATACAACGTTGTTACCCGAAGAAATTGTGAATGTAGAGGTTTGGAGTTGGCAAGACAAAAAGTTGCAAACGCAGCAAAAAGTTACGTTAGAAGAAGATAAAAAACGGTCTTTTTTGTCAGTGGTTAATTTAGAAAATCTTAAAATAATACAATTAGGGTTTCTTGAAATTCCTACGGTTGTTTTAGATAAAGAAATTATTAATAATACGGTAATAGCCACTTCTGATGTGCCATATTCTAATCAGCATTGGGATTGGAGCAACCGCAAGGACGTATATTTAGTGAATTTGCAAGATGGTTCAAGGAAACAAATTGCTAAGGCTTTGCAAGGAAATCCAGTACTTTCGCCAAATGCCCAGTATGTCACATGGTGGTCGGCACCCGATACTGCTTGGTTTGCTTATTCTCTAAAAACCGAAAAAACGGTTAAGATGACCAACAATATTGCTGTTAAATATTTTGACGAAGAAGATGATCACCCCGATTTGCCGAGTTCTTACGGTTCTGCGGGTTGGGTTGATGATGAGAAAGACCCAATGTTTGTGGTGTATGACCGATATGATGCTTGGGCAATTGACTTAAAAAATAACGTTCCGATGCTTATTACGGGTGGACGAGCTAATAAGGTTCAATATCGATACATCAATTTGGATGTGGATGATAAATTTATATTAGGTAAAAATGCTTTGTGGAAATTGGTGTATGAAAAAGATAAATCGGAGGGATTTGCCATTCCAGTAAGTCCGCTGTCGAAACCCAAAGAAATTTATAAAGTCGATTTTAATTTATCCAATCCAATCAAGGCCAAAAATGCGAATAATCTGATATTTACAAAACAGAATTTTCAGAATTTTCCAGATATTTATACCTCAGATATGACTTTTCAGAATGTTTCGAGAATATCAGAAGCGAATCCACAACAAAAAGATTACGCTTGGGGAACGGTAGAACTCGTTGATTATAAAGCATTTGATGGAACACCTTTGCAAGGACTTTTGTACAAACCAGAAAATTTTGATGCGACTAAAAAGTATCCAATGATGGTATATTTTTATGAAAAGAATACGGATAATTTACATACGCATTTCACGCCTTCGCCGATTCGTTCGTACATTAATTATCCTTACTTTACCTCAAATGGTTACTTAGTTTTTGTGCCAGATGTTATTTATAAAGCGGGCGATCCTGGTAAAAGTGCTTATAATTGTATCATTGCTGGAACAAAAGAAGTGATTGCCAAAGGATTTGTTAATCCAGAAAGAGTGGGAATTTCAGGACATAGTTGGGGTGGTTATCAAACTGCTTATTTAGTTACACAAACCAATATGTTTAGAGCCGCTGAGGCAGGAGCGCCCGTATCGAATATGACTTCGGCTTACGGTGGAATTCGTTGGGAATCAGGTAATTCTCGACAATCTCAATATGAAAAAGGACAAACCAGAATAGGAGGGACGCTCTGGGATAAATTTGATAAATATGTAGATAACTCGCCACTTTTTCAAGTTCCCAAAATCCAAACACCCTTATTAATTATGCACAACGATGATGATGGCGCTGTGCCGTGGCAACAAGGAATTGAATTTTATTCAGCGCTTAAAAGATTAGATAAACCTGTTTGGCTTTTGAATTACAATGGAGAAAAACACGGATTGACACAACGAAAAAATAGAAAAGATTTTGCTAAAAGATTGTATCAGTATTTCGAACATTACTTAAAAGATGCTCCAGCACCTGCTTGGATGACCGATGGTTTGCCGATGATGGAAAAAGGAATTAACCAAAAATTGGAGATTGGGAAGTAATTTTGTCGCACACGGATGTAACGGATTAGAAACTGATTAAATCTTATTAAGTTTATATAAAAAGCGGTTAGACGATAGTTTAACCGCTTTTTTTTGCAAATTTTTAATCAGCAACCTTTAAATTTGTACTGACAGATTTTACATTTGAATAATAAATAAGCCCTTCATTATCAGTCATTTTTATGCGATAATTTACAATTTCGTTGCCTTCAAGAATATGGTCAAGGTAACGATATGAAAGAACTTTATCTGAAGATTGTCCATTGGCCTTTGAGTTAAGTTTTGCTACACTTTTGAAATCGGAGCCTTGTCTTTGTCGCTCAATATCAAAACTCACAATGCCCCTTTCTTGCACGGTTAACCAATTAATCGACATTCCACTTTTAGTTGAAGTCAAATTGAAATCCTTCAATGAATACGCCGAAGCAACTTTTACCGTAAATTCATCTTGTAAACAATTTTGGTCATCTTGTACCGTATATTTTGTGGTTATCGAAGGAGCGACGTTTACCAATTGGGTTTTAGCATTATTAGGTTGCCAATTATAATTTCCTTTCCACGATGCCTGTAATGGAATGCTATTTTGATTGGCTTCCAACTTTAAAATCTGTTTTTGATTCACATCTTTCAAAATCGTGAATTGGTCTTTTATACTACCATCTTCTGTAATAAATTTTGCATTCAAACGATTTCCCTCAACTTCCAAATACATCGAACCCGCATTGACGTTGTTTGAATACACCATTGCATTATGTGGATAGGCACCTTGCGAGCCGCTATTGGCAGCTCCTACACCATTTACTACATAGACAATTCCATGATTATCAGTTGCCTTGCTGTCTTTTATGTATGGACAAGAATCATTTGAATTATCATAACGTCCATTTGATGTACTCACACCATGTTGTTTTTGATTAAAAGTTGCCTCCAAACCATAATGTCCTTTTAGCATTTGCGAGCGTTCGTAATTATGGCTGTGTCCATTCAAAACTAAATCAACACTATATTTCTCCAAAATTGGAACAACACCTTCACGCAAAAGACGAAGCTCATCTTCTGTATCCGAATTATGCGAACCCATCGTGTAGGGTGGGTGATGCCAAAAGGCAATTGTCCATTTTTGTTTGTTTGCTTTCAAATCTTTTTCCAACCAAATCATCTGTTGGCTATCTTTCGAGAAAAGACGTTTGTCCATATCCTCACGTCCGTAAGAATCTAAACTTATAAAATGAATGTTGGCATAATCGTAAGAATAGTAGGCTTTTGACCCAGAAGGTACACCACCTGCTTCGGCTTTTGTGGGGACAGAAAAAATATTAAAATAAGCTGCAAGAGGGTCTTCAATTCTGTAATTATTAGCCGTCGGAGAATAATCGTGATTGCCAGGTGAAGGCATCAAAACCGTCTGTTTCATCAATCTATCCCCTTGATAATATTCAAAAAAACGTAATTGATATTCCCAATCCATCCCTTGTCCGTAGGCGTTATCGCCCAAAAGTAACCATAAATTCGTATGCGTTTTATCGGTATAATTCAAATATTGCTGATAAACTCTTTTTTGAGCTTCCGTTCCCATTCCCATATCACCCAATGCCCAAATAGTTACTTTTTGTTCTGTGCCAACCATAGGGTTTGTTACGAAAAAATTGTCCGTGCTTGCTTGCAAAACAGTATTTCCAGAGGCCACTCCATAAAAATATTTGGTATTAGGTTTTAGATTATCAATTGTGATGATATGTTCTTTTTTGGCTAAATCATCCAATTTTGAGGAATTTAACTCATTTTGAGTCAAACCAAAATTGATTTTTGAACCAACCGCCACATCAGTACGCCAACGAATCATCATACTCGTGGGCGTGGGCATTTGCAGATATGGACCTCTTGTTATTTTTTGGGAAAAGGAGGAATGAATCATTATCAGAATTAATCCTATAACAAATATATTTTTGTTTTTTAACACTGTCATCATTTACTGCTTCTTTATGTTGTATTCACTATGAAAACTATGTGGTTGCAAATTCAATCTATCTTATGCTATTTTCTTTATGTCCACTATGAAAACTATGTGGTTGCAAATTCAATCTTTCTTATGCTATTTTCTTTATGTCCACTATGAAAACTATGCGGTTGCAAATTCAATCTTTCTTATGCTATTTTCTTTATGTCCACTATGAAAACTATGCGGTTGCAAATTCAATCTTTCTTATGCTATTTTCTTTATGTCCACTATGAAAACTATGCGGTTGCAAATTCAATCTATCTTATGCTATTTTCTTTATGTCCACTATGAAAACTATGTGGTTGCAAATTCAATTCCTAAAGTCTCCAAATCATCTTCTCCCAATTCCGACGGTTCAATCTGCATTTTCAAGGATTTTCCTTCGCCATCCGTACGTTTCCATTCTGATGATGCATCATCCAAAATAGTTAAAAGGATTTCACGGGCTTCATCATTTTCCTCTACCAAAAATATATCATAATTCCTGAAAATTAGATAGATACGGTCTTCTGGCAGCCAGTCCAAATCATTCATCATTTCATCAAAAGCATCAAAATTATTTCCAAAATTATCTGGAAATTTAAGTTGAGATGACACAGACGCATAGAATTTTTCTAAGGTATCAGTATGTTCTCCGTCAATGATGGCTACCAATGTTTTTTCGGTAGAATGTTTATCGGAGATGGTATTTAGGATTGTGTAATTTGCCATGTTTAGATTTTACAAAAATTTGAGAATACTTTGTATATAACCAAGGTGAAGCCCTTCGTGAAAATTATTAAATATTATCGCATCCTCCACTGATGCTAAATTAAATCCTGTATAAGTGGTGATTTCGTGATTAATTTGAAATTCTCCTGTAATTCAATCGGTTTTGGTTTTTTTAATTAATGATACTAATAATGATTTTAACTCATCGACTTCTTCCTGCGAAATGGGCGAGACTGGTTTCGTTCCTGATTTATATTTGTTTACTAAATCATCTGAAATATACAATGGTAAATTTGACAGAGCATAAACAAGTCTTTGCTGTATCACGATAATATGACCGATATTCCAAATTAAGTTATTATTAAAACTTTCTGGAATTTAATTAAGTTGTTCAAATGGATAATTTTCTAAGAAACATAAAACGATATTTCTGTTGGTAGTTAATGTTTTAGAGGTTATTCCACTTTTGGTATTGATTTTATTGAAATATAGGTAAGAAATAGTACTTCTAAGGAATCTTACTTTTATAAATTCGACTCACTAACAAACCACCTATAAAATATTCTTCATGAAGAAGTGTAAATTTATATTTACAAAACTCATTGTTGAAATCAGGCAAATGATTTACGCCCATATCACAAAATAAGTTTAAAATTCTGTAAAGTAATTGAATTATATTTTTAAAAATAAAGTTCAGCGTTTTATCTTTAGGAATATTGAAATCTGTAAAATACCATGTTCCTTCAACCGTTAATTGAGCATGAAGTTTAGCCATTACCAGCGATAATTCACCTTCTGAAAGACAGTCTAAAAAATAAGGGGTAATAATTAAATCAAATTTTTGATTGTTAGGAATATCTTGATACGAACCACAAATAAAGACTACAGAATCTAAGGAAAGAGGCAATTGCTTTTCAATTTTACCATGAGCCAATTTAATCATGGCATCGGAAAGATCTACATAATAATATTGCTCCGATAATCCCTGTTTTATGGCTTCGATTAAAAATTTTCCATCTCCACCGCCAATTATCAACGTCTTAGAAAAATTCATTTTCTTTGATAATAGCCACATTTGGGACTTGTGAATTCTATTTAAAGAACATATCATAGAAACCGCATGATAAAATGGCGCTATTTTATTAAACCCTTCTATGGTTCTTTGTTTTTGCATAATTTATTGATTATTGGTGAGGTGTAACGGGCTGTTACCTCCGTTGTCAATGTCTTCACAGACCACTTGAATATTCAGATATCTTGTGCGTTTTTACTCCACCAACAAAAAACTCCTATAATGGTCATTTGTATAATATCCCTTTCCGTCCGAACCTGTAATTAATCTTTCCGTTCCACGATTTTTGCCGTTCACTTTCGGATTTACGTCCCATTCTTGATAATCTATTCGTTTGCCCGACGCATCTTTTTTGGGAAGTAAACCCTCAAAATTGCCGAATTTTCGTCCGCCTACGTATTCACTCATCGTTACGCCATTCTCACGAACATATTTCAAAACCTTCAAGGCCTTTTCAGGTGCATTTCCAGTAAGAATATCCGATTTATTTGCGTCTGTACGATTCTCAGCGATATAATTTGAGTTTTCGTTTTCATTTATATCCTTTTTATATCTTTTTCGATGCTTTTTAGGTCGATTTTCCGTAGAATCACCCGCATTTTGGGCTTGAAATACTCTTTTTTGTTGATTTGAAGCCGTTTTTTCAGAAGGCTGACAACTTGAAAATAGGTTAGCCAAAAGGAAAAATAATAGGAAATAGTTTTTTGAAAATTTCATAAGTTTTGGTTATTTCAGCTTTAAAGATATTTGGATAAAAAAATAGGATTTTGTGGATTAATCAGAAAAATTTCTGAACTAAAATTCAAAAAATCCACTAATCCCACGAATCCAAATTCAGAAAGGGATGCATTGACAGAATCGCTCTGACAATACGTTTTAACAAATTTACCGAAAACTCATTCACCATCGTATCTATTGCCTTCAATATTTGCAAAACACCTCAAATTTCACGAAATTTGTATAGTAAGCATAATATTCAGTATTGTTTTGGTATTAATTGTTTATTAAAATCTTTACTTGAATTCAAAAGGCATCGAGTAGCGGAAATAGCCTAACAATTTCCACTAATCTACCACTCACATTCAAAAAAACTATGTCAGAACAAACCAGTAACATTATCCCCATTAACATTGAAGACGAAATGCGGGGAGCGTACATTGATTATTCGATGTCCGTTATTGTTTCCCGTGCTTTGCCAGATGTCCGTGATGGACTCAAACCCGTTCACCGTCGAGTACTTTTTGGTATGGATGAATTGGGCGTAAATTACAACAAATCCTATAAAAAATCTGCCCGTATTGTTGGGGAGGTTTTGGGTAAGTTTCACCCACACGGTGATACATCCGTATATGATGCAATGGTGCGTATGGCCCAACCATGGTCTTTGCGTTATCCATTGGTGGATGGACAAGGTAACTTTGGTTCGGTCGATGGTGATTCACCCGCCGCCATGCGTTATACAGAAGCACGTTTGAAAAGAATTGCCGAAGAATTATTGGGAGATTTAGGAAAAGAAACCGTTGATTTTAGACCCAACTTCGATGATTCGTTGATGGAACCAACGGTTCTTCCCGCAAAAATTCCTAATCTTTTATTGAATGGAACATCGGGGATTGCCGTAGGTATGGCAACCAATATGGCTCCTCACAATTTGACGGAAGTTGTTTCAGGAATTATTGCTTATATCGAAGATCGTGACATTACGATTGAAGGCTTAATGCAATACATCAAAGCGCCAGATTTTCCAACGGGCGGTACAATTTATGGTGTTTCGGGCGTGAAAAATGCTTTTGAAACGGGCCGTGGACGTATTGTTGTGCGTGGAAATGCTACATTCGAGACTTCTAAAACAGGAAAAGATCAGATTATCATCTCCGAAATTCCTTACATGGTCAATAAAGCATCTTTGATAAAACAATGTGCTGATTTGGTAAATGATAAGAAAATTGAAGGTATTTCAGAAATCCGTGACGAGTCAGATCGTCAAGGAATGCGTATCGTTTTTGACTTAAAACGTGATGCCGTTCCAAATGTGATTTTGAATAATCTTTACAAACAATCTGCGCTTCAATCTTCATTCTCGGTGAATAACGTTGCCCTTGTAAAAGGTCGTCCTTATACCTTGAATTTGAAAGATTTGATTCATCATTTTGTTGAACATCGCAACGAAGTTGTTGTTAGACGTACCCAATTTGATTTGCGTGAAGCCAAGAAAAGAGCGCATATCTTGGAAGGCTTCATGATTGCACTCGATAATTTGGATGCAGTTATCAAATTGATTCGTGAATCAAGAGATCCAAATGCAGCTCAGGCAGGTTTAATGTCTAACTTCGGACTTTCTGAAATTCAGTCGAAAGCCATTCTCGAAATGCGTTTACAACGTTTGACGGGTATGGAGCGTGATAAAATTGTGGCTGAATATGAAGAAATCAAACGTTTGATGGATGATTTGCAAGATATTTTGGACAGACCAGAACGTCAATTGCAAATAATCAAAGATGAATTGATTGATGTCAGAGAACGTTATGGAGATGCTCGTCGTACGCAAATTAACATGACCGATGATGAATTTTCGGTTGAAGATATGATTGCGGATGATGAAATGTTGATTACCGTTTCAAATCAAGGGTATATTAAACGTACACCAATCGGAGAATACAAAGCCCAAAATAGGGGAGGAGTTGGTTCTCGTGCAGTTGCTACAAAAGATAACGATTATACTGAACATCTTTTCACAGCTACGATGCACAACTGGTTATTATTCTTTACTGAAAGCGGAAAATGTTTCTGGTTAAGAGTTTATGCCGTTCCCGAAGGTTCAAAAGTTGCCAAAGGTCGTCCAGTGCAAAATTTAATGAACATCGAAAGTAACGATTCAATTAGAGCCGTTATCAACGTGAAGTCATTAACTGATCCAGATTACATCAATAATAATTTTATTGTGATGTGTACTGAAGACGGAACGATTAAGAAAACAACTTTGGAGGCTTATTCACGTCCACGTCAGAATGGAATTATTGCCATTACGATTCGTGAAAATGACCGTTTATTGGATGTTTCTTTAACAAATGGTAATAATCACGTAATTATTGCTACGAATACAGGTCGTTCAGTACGTTTTGAAGAATCTCGTGTACGCCCAATGGGTCGTTCAGCGGCTGGTGTAAAAGGTATTTGGCTCGACGAAGAAAAATTGATGGAAAAAGCCATCGGAATGGTTTGTATCGAAGACCCAGAAACGCAACAATTATTAGTTGTGTCAGAAAAGGGATTCGGAAAACGTTCGGATGTAGAAGATTATCGTTTAACCAACCGTGGTGGAAAAGGTGTGAAAGCACTGAATATTACCGAAAAAACGGGTAACTTGGTGGCTATCAAGGAAGTAACTGATAGTAATGATTTAATGATTATTACAAAATCGGGTATTTTAATCCGTATGGCAGTAGCCGACCTTCGTGTCATGGGACGGAATACGCAAGGAGTTAAGTTAATTCGTTTAAAAAATGAATCAGATGAAATTTCTTCAGTCACAAAAATTGTAAAAGAACCCGAAGAAGAAGTGATTTTAGACGCAGAAGTCGTAGAAATTGACGGAATTACGGCTGAAAGTGAAGGCGAAATTTCTTCAAACGCTGATGATGTAGTAGAATCAGCAGGAGAGGAGGGAAGCGAAGAATAATTGATAAAATACAATTGATAATTGACAATGGATAATAAATCTTAACCACTGTCAATTATCAATTAATAACTATCCATTGAAATGTTAATCTTTTGTTAAACGAGTAACTTCTTGAAAGATTATCCGTTAAACAGAAAAATCTAAATAAAACAATTACAAACCATATCAAACAAGAATGAAAAAAATAACACTTGCTCTTTTTGCGATATTAACGACAACAGGAGCAACCTTCGCACAAGTAGATAAATTAATGCTTGAAGCAAATCGCAAGTCATTAACCGAAGCTAAGAAAAAAGCTGACGAGGCAGTAATGAAAAAAGACTCTCTTAAAGCAAAAACTTGGTTAATTCGTGGAGAAGCCTATTTAGATTTTGCTAATTCAAGAGATACAGTTTTGACAAAGACGGATCCTTCAGCTGCATATAAAGCAATGAGCTTTTTTAAGAAATCTGTCTCAATTGACCCTGCATCACCAGCAAAAAAATATTTAACAATGGTGATGGACAAAGATGGCAAGCCAGAAATAGAAGGACAAAAATTGTACGCTGCCTTTATGGATGCTGGGATTACTAAATACCAAGTGAAAGATTTTACAGGTGCCTTGAAAGATTTGCAAACCGCAATGGTAGTTGCTCCAAAAGATACAACTGCTGCAATGTACACGGGTGTAATCGGACAATTGGCTAAAAATGATGCAGCTGCTCAGGCTGGTTATGAGAAATTTTTAGAGTTAGGTGGAAAAGATCCAGGGATGATTTACGCCTTAGCGCAAATTTATAGAAGTGAGAATAAAGAAGAATTAGCGATTGGAACCATTAATAGAGGTATTGCTTTGCATCCTAACAATAAGGATTTGAAATCTGAGAAAATCAATATGTTGTTGGGATTCAAAAAGATAGATGCTGCTATTAAGGAAATGGAAATGTCTGTTGCGTCAGGGTCAAAGAATGTGCAAGAAATTGTAAACTTAGCGATCTTATATGAAAATAAAGCCAGAGAGTTAGATCCAGAAATTAAAGGATATAAAGATCAATTATCAAAAGGTAATGTAGATGGATTGAATAAAAAAATTCAGGCACAAAAAGACAAAATTTCAGCTTATGATGATGAAATTAAGCGTTTAAGTGATAAAATTAAGAAAGAACCAAAGTCTGCTGCGTCGTCAAAAAAGCAAATTGGAGAGGTTAATGTAATGAAACAAGAGGCAAATGAAGCATTGACTCAATTAAATACTGAGAAAACTCAACAGGCTGCCACTGCGGTAAACACAGAAGAAGTTACCAAAAAATCAGATGATGCAAAAGGTAAGCAAAGCGAGGCTATGGCTCAAGCATCTAAATACTACAAACAAGCAATTGAATTGGATCCTAATAATTATGATGTCAACTTCAACTTGGGTGTAATGAACTTCAATGAAGCCGTAGTGATCAAGAAAGAAGTGGATGCAATGGATATGAACACCTACAAAACGAAAGGGAAAGCGATTGAAGATTTAGCAACTGATAAATTCAAACAAGCATTACCATATTTTGAGAAAGCTTGGTCAATTAAGAAGGAAGAGGATTTAAAGTCAAGTTTAAGAAGTCTGTATCAAATTCTTAAAATGGAAGACAAATTGAAAGCTCTCGGAGAGTAATATTATTCTAATGCAATTTTTAAAAAGGTCTTGGATGTAAAGTTCAAGACCTTTTTTGCAGAGAACCATTTTAAGTTTAGTAAAAATATGTTCAGTAATGGTAATAAGATGTAGCGTGCATTTAGATCTTATATTATTCTATTTAACATAATATAAATTATACAACTTTTTGTATTCTACTGAAACGGCTTGAATATTGTATAAGAGCCAAGCCTTCGGGATAGATGAAGATGTATTGCAAGGGGTTGATTGAATGATATGCGTCGTTAGGATAAAAAAAATTCTGAGAGTAAGTAGGTATAAGATTTCTTATAATTTCCTCAAAATCAAGTCCGCTGAGAATCCCTCAGATTTTTTTATTCGAGGCCCTTGTACGGATTGGTTGATTCTCAGAAATGAATTTGTAGGTATTAAATTTGGTTTTATGTAGTACAGAATTGTATTCCGTGAAGTGGTCAATTTTAATTGAATACATTTATTGTAAAATTACTTTCACAAGATTCACGGAATATAATTCCGTGCTACATAAAAATACTTCTGTTTCCCCTCTCCTAATTTTTAATTACATTTTGAACTAAAAAAATAGTTTACCGTCTGTATTATCTTGGATTAGTAAGTAAACCCAAGATTTCTATTACTTCACATTCAGCAACTGTGTACAGGATGGTCATACTTAAAATTAGAGCGATAAGTATGCATGATATTCAATAGGATATATCCATTACATCCCCAATATCTCCTTCAAATCCGCAGGAGAATACTTTACTGACTTCAAAACTTTGTTGTCCTCAATTCTATAAACCAAGAATTTATCTCCATCTTGGACAATCTCAGCCTCAGTGCCATCTTTTTTAGCGTAATGAGCAACAGTTGCTTTGGCTTCTTCGTAAGAACTACAAGCTTTCGACATATTCGAGCGTTGTACTTCATTGAATAAATCCACGAATTTATCCCCTAAACCAAACTCTAAAACTGCACCCGAAAGTACGTATTGAATATCACAAAGCGCATCTGCCACTTCCACAAGGTCTTGGTTATCAATGGCCTCTTGTAATTCTCTCAATTCCTCGGCAATCAAACTTACTCGTAATTTGCAACGGTCAGCCGCCGGAATTTGTGGGGTTTCTAAAATTGGTGCTTTGAATGTACGGTGAAATTGGGCTACTTGGTTTAATGAATCTATCTTTTCCATGGTTTTTTGATTAATTTGTACCCAAAATTACACATAATGTCCCTCATTTGTGGAACACTATCTACACTATTTGAAAATTTCGCTCTAAGTGCTTAATTTTCAAATAGTTACATATTCACGTGGAACACTTAATCTTAATCATTTGAAAATCAGGTAGTTATTAATATTAAAGTGTATAACGTATTATTGATTTAATAGAATTGGTTACGCTATAATTGGGGCTTATTCTCGCATATTAAAGTGATAAAATTCTGCCTGAAATTCAATTAATTAGTAAGATTGGAGATACAGTGTTGCATTTGAAATCTGATGCCTAAAAAGGCAGCAATAGGCTTTATTTTACTAAAAAATGCCAATGAAGAAGAACTATATTTTACCCAAATCCAGTAAATGACGGGTAGTCCCTACTATTTATTACTATATCTCTTCAACGGAATGGGCAGGTAGGTAAGTAGCGATGGATGATTCAAAAACACAATAGGATCTACCCATTTATAATATAGAAAGTCTACAGTATTTTCTAAAATAAGAGTTGAGATTTTTTTTGAATATTTTTAAAATGATGCGGTAAACATTATTTTTCGCTTTTAAAACCCCTATACTAATTTTTGAACTTAACCATAATATAGGGGAAATTGAAGCTCATAAAATTGATTTAAAGATAGGATAGTGGGATTTTAAGGCCTATCCTATTTATTAGTAAATTAAAATAGGATAAAATAGAAGTTCGCTCCTACTCTACCCTATTTTGTATGACAGTTTTCTGATCTGTTTTGTAATTTATAGCCAGGTTAGAAAAACTGACACACTTTACTAACTCGGTCTTTTTTCTTCAAAAGTCCCATCGGTATAAAATATCATAATCCTTTCTATATTTTTGCCTGATGATGAAGGAGAAGGAACTGTCGGACGCTCAATTTTACGCTTTACGGGCATATTTACAGGCGATTTCACGACATTAGGTTCGGCCTGAAATGTTTTAGGCGATTCTCGTGGCGCTTGCTGATACAAACTTTGCCTTGTATTTTGCTGATTTACAGGCTGTTGTCTATTAATTTGGGGCGTATTTTGTTGAGGTATCTCAGAATCAAAAAGCAGCCAATCTCGGTCAATATCAGGAAAAACCTTCAAAATACGTTGAATAATGTCCAAACTTGGCTTATTTCTCCCCGAAAGTATATGTGAAATACTACTTCGTTGAATGCCAATTGTATCCGCAAAATAACTCGGCGATAGACCTTTGTCAATTATAATCTGTTCTATTTTCTTGTTTAAATCCATTTGTCAATTGTAAACCTTTGTATGTAATTGTTTACATTACAAATGTAATAAATATATTTACATATTACAATATTAAATGTATGAACAATTGTAATTCTATGGATACTTATGTAAATTACAGATGCAATAATTTAGATACGTCTGTAATTTACATAAGTATTGCTATTGTTTAATGTAAATTCCGTCATCTTGCAGTTTAACTTTGTCATCTCGGTACAATCCTCCTATCGCTTTCTTAAAATCCTTTTTTGACATTTGTAAATCACGATAAATTATTTCAGAATCTGTCTTATCAGTATATGGAAGGAAACCTTCTTTGGAGACTAATAAGTCATATATTTTTGATTTAACATTGTCAATTCTATCGTATCCTTGTTTTACCAAAGCTAAATCTATCTTCGTATCGGTTCTGATTTTTTTGATAAATCCTTTTGTAACTTCCCCTAATATGACATCTTGAAAGACTTCACTTTTGTAAATTACTCCGATGCAACGTTTATCAATCAATGCTTTGATTCCTAAATCTGTATATTCATATGGAATAAGTGATACTTCTTGCCCTTCTGTAAACTTAGTACTATCATTTTCTAAGAATTTATCCAACTTCGCTGACGCAACAATCCTTTCACTTTCTTCATCTATATAAATGTAAACTAAGTAAGAACGCCCTAAACCCATTTTGTGTGTCTGTTCTCCGAAAGGCACTAAAAGGTCTTTCATCAATCCCCAGTCCAAGAAAACCCCCAATTTACTGACATCTTTAACCTTCAAATACGCAAATTCTCCAACGGTGGCATAAGGTTTTAAGGTTGTAGCAATCAAACGATCTTCTGAATCTCGGTAAATGAAGACCTCAAGAAAGTCACCTATTTGGGTTCCTTCTGGTACATACACACGAGGAATTAATATTTCTTCGCCATCGTAGCCATCCAGATAAAGCCCGAAATCTAATTCTTTAATTACTTCAAGGCGATTATAATGACCCAATCGCAAGGGTGCTGATTCGTATAACATTCGTATAAATTTTCTATTTCAATGATTTTATTTACAAATTTGCAATAACATTCTAACAAAAGGAATTAAAGCCTTATAAAGTATCTATTTAAACATTTTCTATGTACGCCATATCTCCCGTAAATTTATTAAAAGTATCCATTGATAGTTTTGAAGAAAAATCAGACCTGGTCGTGGTTGAAGAACCCTTAGAAATTCGTTTAGGGTATGGAAGTATTGATGATCGTCAGCAACGTAGTGTATCCGTTACGATGCGTACACCTACGCACGACTTTGAATTGGCTTTGGGATTCATGTATTCGGAAGGGATTATCACCTCTTACAATCAAGTTATGAGTGTGAAATATTGCGTAGATGCAGGAAAGCAAGCCACTGAAAATATTGTTCGAGTAGAATTAAAGCCTGACGTTTCCGTAAATCTTCAAATGCTCCAACGCAATTTTTATGCTACATCCAGTTGTGGCGTATGTGGTAAGGCATCTATCGAATCCATTGACAAGATGATTTGCGATTTACCCAAACAAAAACTTGAACAAAATGCGCTAAAAGTAAGTAAAGAGTATATTTATAACTTACCTAAGCGTTTATCGCAACATCAAAAAATATTTGAATATACGGGTGGACTTCACGCTGCAGCTTTGTTTGATATAATGGGTAAGATTGTATTGAGAGAAGACATTGGCAGACACAACGCTTTGGATAAAATTATTGGAAATGCCCTGACGCAAGATTTATTACCCTTATATAACAAAGTCTTGCTCATGAGTAGTAGAGCCAGCTTTGAATTGGTTCAGAAGGCTGTAATGGCTAACATCTCTATTATCGTTACGATAGGAGCTCCATCAAGTCTGGCAATTCAAACGGCAGAGCAATTTGGGATAACTTTAATCGGTTTTCTCAGAAATGATAGTTTTAATATTTATACAGGAAAAGAGCGAATTGAGTAACATATAAAATTTCCCTACTATTTAACTTAGCAATCATGAACAATATCAATCCAAATACTCCCTTAGCATTTACAGGACTAAAATTAGATTTACCTTACGATGAAGCCGTTGGTATAACCGCTGTTGCTTCGTCTGTAAGACACGTCTTTGGCGCAATGCCCTTTGTTAGAGGTATAAAGACTTTATTCAAACTAAATCAAAAGCACGGCATTGATTGCCCAAGTTGTGCTTGGCCCGACCCCGACCATCGTTCTGCTATCGCTGAATATTGCGAAAGTGGTGCAAAAGCCATTGCGGAGGAAGAAGCTACAACGCTAAAAGTAACGCCTGTTTTTTTCCAAAGATATTCAGTAGAAGAACTTTCTAACAAATCTGATTATTGGTTAGGACAACAAGGTCGCCTGACGCACCCAATGATTGTACGTGAGGGACAAACCCATTACGAGAAAATTTCGTGGAATGATACCTTTCAATTTATTGGTACATCCTTAAAAAATCTTCCATCTCCCAATGACGCAATTTTTTATACTTCGGGACGCACCTCTAATGAAGCCGCATTTCTGTATCAACTCTTTGTTAGAATGTATGGAACGAACAATATGCCAGACTGCTCTAATATGTGTCATGAATCCTCGGGGTCAGCACTGATAGCAACGCTGGGTATAGGGAAAGGCTCTACTACTTTGAACGATTTGGAGAAAGCGGAGGTAATCATTATCATGGGACAAAACCCTGGTACAAATGCTCCTCGAATGTTAAGTTCTTTAGAAAGAGCCAAAAGAAATGGGGCAAAAATAGTTGCGATAAATCCCTTGATTGAAGCGGGTTTATTAGCCTTCAAAAACCCACAAGACGTGCGTGATATACTCACAGGTGCGACAACTTTAACGGATATTTATCTACAAGTAAATCTAAATCAAGACTTAGCATTAATAAAATGTATCATAAAACTATTAGTGGAGGCTGATACACTTTCAGACGGTCAAGTTTTTGATTATTCTTTCATAAATGCTGAAACTGAAGGTTTTAAGGATTTAATTGATAATTTGAATGATTATTCAATTTATCAATTAGCCATTCAATCAGGCGTAGAATTAGGTAAAATTCAACAAGTTGCAGACCTTTTGGCGGTACATAACAAAATAGTTATCTGTTGGGCGATGGGCATGACGCAACATAAAAATTCTGTTATTTCTATTCAGGAAGTTGTTAATCTTTTATTACTCAAAGGGAGTATTGGACGTGAGGGTGCGGGGACTTTTCCTGTACGGGGGCATAGTAATGTACAAGGGAATAGAACGGTTGGTATATTTGAAAAACCTTCTCAAAAATTGTTGGATAGTATCGAAAAAGTCTTTGGTTTTAAGCCCCCACAAGAGCATGGTTTCGGAACGGTGGAGGCAATCAAAGTAATGCACGAAAAGAAGGGAAAGGTGTTCTTTGGGTTGGGTGGAAATTTCCTTTCTGCTACGCCTGATACTGACTATACCGCAAGAGCAATGACCAATTGTGATTTAACAGTTCATGTATCCACAAAATTAAATCGTTCGCATTTGGTACACGGAAAGGTGGGAATAATTCTACCTACGCTTGGTCGGACGGATGAGGATATACAGGCAAGTGGACAACAATTTGTTACCGTAGAAAATTCTACTGGTTTTGTTCATAACTCAAAAGGTATACTTTCTCCACCGTCAGATACCTTACTTTCTGAACCAGCTATTGTTGCTGCAATGGCAAAAGCAACGCTTGATGTCAATAAGTATGAAGTGAATTGGGATAATTTAATTGGTGACTATAATGGAATTCGGGATTTAATAGAACAAACAGTTGAAGGTTTTGATAATTACAATGCTCGGGTAGTCAATGAGGAGGGTTTCTTTTTACCAAATGCTCCCAGAGAAGGTAAATTTACGACGGAAAGTAAAAAAGCACAGTTTACAATAAATGCTCCAACGCAACACTCTTTAAAAGAAAATGAATATTTAATGATGACCATACGCTCACACGACCAATTTAATACCACCATTTATGGTTTAAATGACCGCTACAGAGGAATATATAATGAGCGGAGGGTAATTATGATGAATGAAAAAGACATCACTGACGCAAATTTAACCCATTATCAAGTAGTTAATCTTCATAACTATTACGGGGGAACGCATAGGGAAGTGCAACGTTTCATTGTAGTGCCTTATAATATTCCTTTAAAGAATGTAGCAACCTATTTTCCAGAAGCCAATCCATTAGTACCAATAGATTCAATAGCTGATAAGAGTAATACACCAACGTCTAAGTCTGTTGTAATTATGATTGAACCTGTTTTAGAAAATGGGAAGGTAGTTATTGCGGAGGTTAGGGATTAGTAGTAACTAAAGATTAGGAAATGAACAAACATTTAAGAGATAATAAAATAATCAAATAACAAGAAAAGTCGTGGAGGACTTCTCCCCTATCTCTACTTTTCTTGTTATTTTAAATAATTGAAACTTAAACAGTTACATTGTTTTCACGTAAGGCTTGGTTTAATGAAGTTTTTAAATCTGTACTCTCTTTACGTTTACCAATAATCAAAGCACATGGTACATTATATTCACCCGCTGGGAATTTCTTCGTTAAACTTCCAGGAATAACAACGCTATTCTCAGGTACAAATCCAATGTATTCCACTGGTTCAGGGCCAGTTATATCAATGATTTTAGAGCTACCAGTAATAGTGACGCCCGCACCCAAAACAGCACGTTTACCAATTCTTGCTCCTTCAACCACGATACAACGTGAACCGATGAAAGCACCATCTTCAATAATTACTGGAGCTGCCTGAGCGGGTTCTAAAACGCCACCAATACCAACACCACCACTTAAATGCACATCTTTTCCGATTTGCGCACAACTTCCAACCGTTGCCCAAGTATCAACCATCGTTCCAGAATCTACGTAAGCACCAATATTTACATACGAAGGCATCATAATTACGCCTTTCGCTAAGAATGCTCCATAACGTGCAACCGCAGGAGGAACAACTCTTACGCCCAAAGCAGCATAATTATTTTTTAATTTCATTTTATCGTGAAATTCAAAAATACCTACTTCTTGTACTTCCATTTGACGCATTGGGAAATACATAATAATTGCTTTTTTCACCCAATCATTCACCGTCCATGAACCATCTTCATTTGGTTGAGCCGTACGTAATTCTCCTTTATCAACTTTCTCTACGATTGTTTCAATTGCAGTTTTTGTTTCTTGTGTTGAGCGGAGGCTGGTATCCTCCCATGCGTTTTCAATAATAGTTTTTAATTGTTCCATTAAATATTTCAGTATTTATTCATTTGAAATTTAAAATACAAAGTAAAAGTATTTCAACGATATTACATCAACAAGAAGATTATTTTGATATTATTCAGACAGAATTTTCTGAATAATCTGGAGGGATTATGTTAGAGTATTTGTAGAATCAGTATTAAGTTTTACACAAGCTAATACATTATAATACGCTGATTACTAAGCATATATAATATTATTGAAAATGAATATATTTGAAAACAATATTATATTTGGTATTTATATTTTTATTATCTTACTAATCGTATATTTATATTTATGACATATTGTCAGCAAGTAAAACAATGACAATACTTTAATATTTCACATGATTATAATACTTAATTGCTCCACAACTTTGCCAAATTAGCAAACTTTGGTCTATTATATAATTATATTACAATAAGTTATTCTATAATTATGCCAGCATATCATTCTAAACTTTCCTGACTAGGAAGCAAGATTAGATTACGTTATTTTTAATTTTTTTATAATCTATCTTGAATACTAATTTACACTTTTTATCAATGCTTACAAGGTAGTGCAGAATTTTGATATATTATTACTTTCAGAGAATTTCATGTCAATTTTATAACCTTTACTCCTTGTTTAATGAATAATATATTAAAATCCTTTAGATTACTTTTCAAACTGTATATAATCGAGTATTTTAATTCGTGTGGCAGTTGTTATTATTATCTCTCAAAGCACAGTTTATATCCTCATAGGCTGGATAGCGAGATACACTAAATTTTTCGACTTTCTCGTTTTATCATAAGAAGGTCAATCAGCAAAAAAGCATTAAGAGTACTAATATAAGCAGTAAGGCTAAACATAATTACTACTATTTTTAGTAATTTTAACCAACATTACAAGATTTTACTAATTTATATAGTTAGTATTACTAAGTTACCTATTTTGTATTTGGCTCCTCTAATTTGTATTATGTCATTAAATACATTACTTTTGTAGAGTATTTAAATCAAGTAATTTATAATTTACATTCTCTTAAAGATGGCAAAAGTTAAAGTTGCAATTAATGGTTTTGGTAGAATAGGACGTTTAGTCTATCGCCAAATTTATAACATGGAAGGCATTGATGTAGTAGCAATCAATGACTTAACGAGTCCAAAGGTATTGGCTCATTTGTTGAAATATGACTCAGCACAAGGACGTTTTAACGTAGAAGTTTCTTCAACAGACAACACGATTGTGGTTAATGGCGAGGCTGTTACTATATATGCTCAAAGAGATCCTGCTTTAATTCCTTGGGGTCAACATGATGTAGATGTTGTTTTAGAATGTACTGGTTTTTTTGCCGATACAGAAAAAGCTTCTGCTCATATTACTGCTGGTGCAAAAAAAGTAGTAATCTCCGCTCCTGCTACTGGTGATGCAAAAACAATCGTATTCAATGTAAACCATCAAATTTTAGATGGTAGCGAAACTGTAATTAGCGGCGCATCATGTACGACAAACTGTTTGGCTCCAATGGCTCAGGTTTTAGAAGAGCAATTCGGGATTGTGAATGGTTTAATGACAACTGTACACGCTTATACAAATGATCAGAATACGTTGGATGCTCCACATCCAAAAGGTGATTTGAGAAGAGCAAGAGCAGCAGCTGAAAATATAGTTCCAAATTCAACTGGAGCAGCAAAAGCGATTGGCTTGGTACTTCCTTCTTTGAAAGGTAAATTGGATGGTTCAGCTCAAAGAGTTCCAGTGATCACAGGTTCATTAACTGAATTAACGGTAGTCTTAGCTAAAAAGACAACAGTTGAAGAAATTAATGCTGCAATGAAAGCTGCATCAAATGAGAGCTTTGGATATAATGTTGATGAAATTGTAAGCAGCGACATTATTGGAACATCATTCGGTTCATTATTTGATGCCACTCAAACGAAAGTTCAAAATGTAGGAGATACGCAATTAGTTCGTACTGTTTCTTGGTATGATAATGAAATGTCTTACGTTTCACAGTTGGTAAGAACGGTTAATTATTTTGCTCAATTGATCAATAAATAATCTCTTCCCGAATGACAAAGAAGGCTTCTCAAAATTTGAGGAGCCTTCTTTATAGTATGAATTGACAAGAGAGGTAATTAATGTTAAAGCCCTTCGCCGTGAATTTTTCTTCAAATCTTGTTTTAATACCATGATGAATGACATTCAAGTCCGACTTGTATAAATCCTTTGTATAAATAAAGTTGCACACACCAAATTTATTCAAACTTTCTATTGAATAGTCAAAAAACGCCTCATTGTCAGTTTTTAAATGTAGTAAACCATCTTCGTTTAAAAGGAATTTGTATATCTTCAAGAACCTTTCATTTGTCATTCTTCTTCTCACACCACTATATAATGAGTGAGGATCTGGAAAAGTAATCCATATCTCAGAAACTTCTTCCTGATTAAAAAAGTCAAGCAAATCATGAACTTTAGCTCTTAAAAAAACCACATTATCAAGTCCTAACGCTATTGCTTGGTTACTCCCAACCGCAATTCTATCTCCTTTAATATCAATTCCGATAAAGTTTTTATCAGGAAATACTTTAGCTAAACCAACTGTATATTCACCTTTACCACATCCTAATTCTAAAATTATTGGATTTTTGTTTTTAAAAAACTCCTCATCCCAATTTCCTTTAATCGTTTCAAATAATGGCTTACCCCTCTGAATTACATTACTATTAATCTCAATTTCTTGGAATCTTATGTTTTTCTTTCTACTCATATTTATGTATACTAAAAATAATAGTCGAATAGACTTTGACTATTTCCTGAAATATATTTTAGTTTAAAACTCCTTATGTCCTTCGTAATTAATGATAAGTAGCTGATTTACAATACCTTAACTATTTAGTTAGTATTTTGAAAGGGTAAAACTTGTCTATCATTTTACTACTAATTCATAAGTAACTGAAAATCAACTACTTATGAATTAAATTAAAGTGGCTGAGAATCGCTTAAAAAATATTATTCCTGATAGTTATACCATGATTGACTTCTCATTTAATAAATATCAAATGTCAAAAGAATACCTATTGAGTTAATTTATCTGCAGAATAATATTTTGTTGTGTAATTATCAAAAAAAATAATCGAGGAATTACCTGGATTTACTCAATTTATTAAAGTATCAAAGTTCTCAGAAATCTCAGCAACTACAAATGTGCTTCCGCCAATATAAATTAAATCATTGAGATTGGCTTTTGATTTGACATAAATTATTGCCTCGTTTACATTTGCAATCTCCTCTCCTACTAGTCCATATTTTCTGGCTTCTTCTAATAATTTAGCCGAATTTAGCGCTCTTGGAATATTTGCCTCACAAAAAATATAATTGGCGTCTTTAGGAAGCAATGATAAAATACTTGAAATATCTTTATCAGCCACAAACCCTAAAACCATCCATAATTTACAATATTCAATTTTTTCAAGACTGCTTAATACTTGTGATATTCCTGCAATATTATGAGCAGTATCACAAATCATTCTTGGATTTTCAGATAGTATTTGCCAACGCCCTTTTAAACCCGTTTGACAAATTACCGATTTTAATCCGTCCAAAGTTGCTCTTTTGTTGATTCCAAAACCCAAATCATTTAAAATGTCAACCGATTTAAGTACCCCTAAAATATTTTTTAACTGATATTGTCCTACCAATTGAGATTGTATTTCTCTTTTCTGATAATTGGTTAAATCCAATAATTCAACTTGCAATAAAAAATCCTTTTCTGCAAAGTTTAACACTTTGTAAAAATCTTCTGCAAAATATAAAGGTGCATTTTCTTTCTTTGCCTTTTCAATAAAAACAGCTTCAGTGTCCACGTTTCTTTCACTTACAACCACCGGAATTTGAGATTTAATAATCCCTGCTTTTTCAAATGCAATTTCTGGAAGTGTCTCTCCGAGAATATCTGTATGATCATAACTTATATTGGTAATTAAAGAAAGTAATGGTGTAATGATGTTTGTAGAATCTAATCGACCACCTAAACCAACCTCAATAACGGCAATATCTACTTGTTCTTGAGCAAAATATTCAAAAGCCATACCTACACTCATTTCGAAAAAAGAAGGCTTTAAGTTGGCAAGAAATACCATATTTTTTTCGACAAAAGTAATTACCTTTTCTTCTGGAATCGGAGCGCCATTAATTCTTATTCTCTCTGTAAATGATTTTAAATGGGGCGAAGTATATAATCCAGTTTTATAACCAGCACTTTGCAAAATAGATGCTATATAATGAGATGAACTTCCTTTACCATTTGTACCAGCAATATGAATCGTATTAAATTTACACTGAGGATTGTTGAGATAGTTACAAAGTTCGATTGTATTATTTAAATCTGCCTTAAATGCTTTTTTACCAATCCGATGAAATACTGGAAGTTGTTGATAAAGATATTCTATGGTTTCTTGATAATTCATCTTCGACATCATGTTTTACTTGATAATGATTAAGATTTAAATTGGGGTGCAAAGTTAGTCGTTATCTTTTATGATTTGATAGGTCAAAATGGAAAATAATCAATTAATTTTGTGATAAAAATGGAGATACTCCATGTTAATCGTAAAAGCATTTTATGAAAAATTCAGAAATTAATTTTAAAATTTTATTAGACGACGATAATATTCCAGAACAAATTTCATGGTCGGCAACCGAAAACCCCAATGAAGGTATCGAAGAAACAAAGTCAATATTTATTGGTGTTTGGGATAATTACAACAAAGGATTAATGGCATTGCCACTATGGACGAAAGATATGGAAGTCTTTGATATGAAGCGTTTTTATATCGAAGTTATAGGTAGTATCGGTGATACTTTGGAACGAGCAACAGGTGATCAAAAAACAGCATTACTCATTGAAAATCTATGTAAAACAATGACAAAAGATTTAAGAGAAGAAATAAAAGCTGCTGAAAAAGTGTAATTCCTTTTGTTAAGGATTGTTAAAGCCAATTTCTTATCATGAGATTGGCATATTTTTGGAATCCATACATGAAATAAACAAAAATCCATGAAAAAGTACTTTTTTACGCTGTTATGTCTAACCATTGTAAGTACTTCTTTTTCCCAAAAAGGAACTGCATTTTTACAAACAGGAAATCTTAGAACCGTCTTTGATTTTGCAAAAGCACAAAATAAACCCGTTTTTTTAGAAGTGTATGCGCCTACTTGTCATGTTTGTAATGCTTTTAAACCCACATTTGACCTTGTCCAAGTTGGTAATTATTATAACCAGAATTTTGTTTCTTATAAATTAGACATTACAACTCCTGAAGGCGCAGCATTTTTGAATAAACAAGGTTTATATATTTTATCAACGCCAACCCTCCTATTTTTTGATAAAGACGTTAAATTAATTCACATCAGTATTTTGGGTGAAAATAATAATTCGGCTCAAACATTGATAGATGCGGGAACGAAAGCCTTGAATCCTACGCAAAGAACTTCTGCTTATAAAGCAAGTTTTAGAAGTGGCAACAGAGAAACAAATTTCTTAATTGAATACGGGATGATTTCGAGAGTTATGCGAGATACCATTGATAATATTTCAGCGATGAATGCTTACGCAAAGAAAATACCAACCGCTCAATATGGGAATAATACAAATTTCTTATTGCTACAAAAAGTAATAATTGATGATGAGAACGCAATATTTAAGTCGATGATGAGTAATTTGAGTGGCTTGTATGTAAAAAATAATAAAAAATTAGTGAATCAAACTGCTGAAAATATCATCATGTATTCTTTGTATAGTAGCCGAGGAATGCGATATTCAACCACAAAAATCAATACAGTTCGAGTAAACTTAGCTAAATTAGGGATTGATAAAAAGTCAATTGATGGACGAATTTGGCGAGAAGAAAGCAAAGCATATTTTAGGGAAAATCAACCCGCAAAAGCGATTGCTGTATTGAGTAAATTAATTGATAACAAGACAGATAAGGCATCTTATTTATTCTTGAGTAATTGGGTAAAATCAAGTACTTCGGATAAAACAGCAGTTTCAACGGCCAATCAATGGGTAGCTAAAGGGAAATAGTGAGTCCATCAACTCATAAAGAAAGCGAATCTTTAAAAGATTCGCTTTCTTTATTTTCGTATATAATCAAATTTTGTTTTCAGAATATAATCAGCGTCTTCATCTCCTAATTCAACCGCTTTTTTGAAATCAATAATGGCATTTTCAACTTGACCAATTAAATAGCGAGACATTCCTCTCCAACGTAATGTTTCTGCATTACTACTTCGATAAAACCAATCAGCTTTGTCAAATTCTAAGAATGCTCTATCAAACTCTTCCAATTTATAAAGAATTTTACCTTTTAACACAAAATAATCTGGGATGGTATTATCGAACGAAATAGATTGTTCAATGTCGTAAAGTGCAGAGAAATAATTTTCTAAAAGAAGATTAACTTTTCCTCTTAAAAAATAAGCTTTTGCAGATTTGGGGAAATACTTAAGTTTTTCCGTAAAGAAAATTTGTGCTTCTGAATATTTTTTTTCTGACAATAAGAGTTCACCTTCTCCTAACTTTTCAAGGTCTCGCAAACTATAGAATTTTTCTTCCAACCAATTGAAAAACATCAAGGTTAGAAAAAAGGGGAGAAAAAAAAGTAGTAGTAACCATTCCATAATTCATTAATTATTTTTAAAATTATCCAATTCGGTTTGTACTTTTTTAGGTAATCCAGAAACGACTAATTCATACGACTGGTCGGTTAATTCTTTCAATTGTTTTGTGGAAGAATGCTCACAATTAATCGTATTCCAGTGAGTTTTATTCATGTGATATGCCCCAACAATATAATCAAATTCATCCCTTAGCTCAATAGCTTTGGCAGGATTACACTTTAAACTTACCCTAAAACTCTCTGATTCTAAAGAAGTTAAGGCAAATATTTTTCCCATCACCTTGTAAACAAGTGTATTTGGTCCGAAAGGCAGTTCTTCGGTTACGCTTTTTTTTGCAATGCAATATTCTCTAAATTCTTCGATATTCATGGTATCTCTAAGATTTGAGAAATGAACTTTTAGCAAAATAGTAATTGCTTATTTTTCAGATCTTTATCTAAAAAATGCTCTATAAATCATTACACAAACACACATCAAAAACATCAAAATTGATATTTTATTGATAAAGTGCATGGTTTTAATGTTAAAATTTGTGGGTTTTGAAGGATCACGTTTTCCAAAAATTCTGAAAAAATAGCTGAATGCTTCGCCTAATTTGAATTGATCTTTAAGTTTTGACATTTTAATGTGCCTCGAATCTCCAGATTCAAGAAGTTTTGTGTTTGTACGATTCTGGAGAATCGTTATACGTTTGTTGGTTCAAACCAAATACCATCTTCTTTAATAATATCAATCAATTCATTTACTGCATTGTCCGAATGCACTGATTTTTTGATAACATTTTGCCCTCGGTACAAAGCGATTTTATCTTTCCCTACCCCAACATAACCGTAATCCGCATCTGCCATTTCACCAGGTCCATTCACAATACAGCCCATGATTCCAATTTTTACGCCTTTCAAATGTTCCGTTCTTTTCCGAATCATGGCAGTTGTTTCTTGCAAATCAAAAAGGGTTCTTCCACACGATGGACAAGAGATATATTCGGTCTTACTCATCCGTGTACGGGCAGCTTGCAAGATTCCGAAAGCTGTAGAATTGTAACTTTTTGATAGATTCAAAAGTTCAGTTTTATTTGTTAAATCAGGCAATTTCAATAAAATACCATCGCCAAAACCATCAATTAAGAGTCCACCACAGTCGGTAGCTGAAAATAATTGAAAGTCTGATTGTGGTAACATTGCATATCTTCTAACTAAAACGACTGGAACCGTATTTTGATTATCAATAAGTTCAAAAAATAGTCTTCGCAATTCAGGCATTGCGTGAGTGTTATCAGTTTCAATAAAAAGCACAATTTGCTTTTCTTCACTTAATTGTTTTAAAAAATCTGAGGTTAATTCGCTAAGATTAACTTTTACAAAATTTAACAACTCATGCTTTTGTGGATTCGTTAAATATTGTTCAATATCCATTAATGGATATTTATTGATTTTATCTTCCGCATTCTCCCAAACATCAACATCTAAAATCTCTTTCAATCCCATGGGCAGCATATAGCCAGCAGGTTTTTTACCAGTGTATATATAATCAGCACCCAAGTCATTCATCGACCATTTATCGGGCAAAGGAATATAATAATGCCCAATGGGTTTTAAATCATCGTGTTCAATAACTGCTATTTGAGAAAAATCAGCAATGACTCTCGGTACATTATGTCCCCCAAAATTAGCTACTTCATGCGTTGCCCTTCTAAAATACTGAAATGGATTGATAGGCGAATCAAATTCCAATTGTGAGTTGTGAGTTGTGAGTTGTGAGTTAAATCCAGCGATAAATTTTGAAGTTTCTTTTCTGTTTGAATACCTATCAATTAAAGCCCTTGCAACGGGTGCTTCAAATTCTGGGTCTTCAGTTAGACTTACTCTAACGGTATCTCCTAAACCATCTTCTAATAATGTTCCAATCCCAACGGCAGATTTAATTCTACCGTCTTCTCCTTCACCAGCTTCGGTTACACCTAAATGTAAAGGATATGGTTTTAATCCTTCTTCATTCAGTTTTTTACATAACAAGCGATACGCCTCCACCATGACTTGGGTATTTGAGGCTTTCATGGAAAGTACGATATTGTAATAATTCTCATCTTCACAAATACGCAAAAATTCTAATGCTGATTCGACCATTCCAAGCGGCGTGTCACCGTATCTACTCAAAATTCTATCACTCAAAGAACCATGATTTGTGCCAATGCGCATCGCTGTACCATATTCTTTGCAAATATTCACCAAAGGCATAAACTTTTTTCGGATTCTATCTAACTCATCTTGGTAACCTGATTCGGTATAATCAATATTTTCAAAACGCTTTTTATCGGCATAATTTCCTGGATTAATTCTCACTTTTTCAACCAAACGAGCTGCTAATTCTGCTGCATTGGGCGTAAAATGAATATCGGCAACTAAGGGAACATTATATCCACGGATTCTTAATTCTTTCCGAATAATCTCTAAATTTTGAGCCTCTTTAACCGAAGGAGCAGTGATTCGCACGTATTCACAACCCGATTCAATCATGCGAATCGTTTGCTCAACCGAACCGATTGTGTCCATGGTATCAATCGTGGTCATTGATTGCACTCTAATGGGGAAATCTGAACCCATTGGAATATCGCCAATGTTGACGGTAATGGTTTTTCTACGTGAATATTCCGTTAATGAATTGGCATAACGGTTTCCGTTTTGGATAAGATTTATGATTTGTGAATTGATATTTGACATATATGAGTTAAAACTGAGCGAATTAGATACAAAGATAAAAAAAATCCCTCAACAAACTTATAACGTTTATTGAGGGCAGATAGTTAGGAATTTTTGAAATTAAAAATCGCCAAAAGTGTCCACTAAATATTGCTGAACAATAGAAATATCTCCTTTGGAAGTTAAATCAGGCACATTTTCTTCAACGCCAACCGTTATTACTTTCTTTGGATTTTCGCTGGCCATTTTCATAACAGCGGTTGGCAACTCCCTTTCATTTCTGATTGGATTAAATGGTTCTTTACGGACATATTCCAAAATATCATCGTAATTGAAATGAAAAACATTCATGTTTACCCCGATTTTCCCATTTAGATCACGAGCAGATTCAATTTGTTCTTCGTTGGGTTTTTCAATGATTTCAACTAAATAATTATCTGCATCGGCTTTAATTACCGCAAATGATTTAACTCGTTCTGGCTCAACCCCTAATGCAATACTTTCATAAGAAACAACCGCATTTTGAACTGGATTTTCACTCAATAATTTCAAAACATTGACCGAATATAAATTATCAGAATTACAAACCGTAAATCTATCGCCTTTCCATTCGGGTGTTTGCTCCAAGGCTTGTTGAATAGCATCGGCAGTTCCTGAGGGTTTTTCACGGTCGGGAGCAATTGTTTGGGTGGCATATAAAAACTTCATGCCCCATGCTTTCCCTTCCTTTACAAGTTTATCGTAATAGGGTTTTGTTACATGGTCTATCGGATTTTTCAGGATCAAAACTTCATCATAGCCCGCCTTGTGAGCATTGTAAATAAGATAATCCATGAATGGACGACCATCCTTTCCCACACCAATCATTCCCTTGGGAAGTGTATTTGCCTGTTGAACTAAGGTAGAATCAAGTGCTTCTGAACCTTCTACTTTTTTCATTCGTGACGACATTCCGCCCGCCATGATTAATAATTTTGCCATTTAGTGTTTTAATTCGTTCTAAAAACTATTCTCTATTGATTATTCTCTATTAACTATTTTCCAATCTCGATCCTTCATCAACGGTAATTATGTACGCCTTCCCTCCTTGTTGTTCAATTGCCTTGGCAACTTTTTCAGGATTTTCGGGTGCATACACAAACATACAACCCCCTCCACCCGAACCATTAATTTTACCACCCAAAGCCCCAGCATCCAAACCAGCTTGAATCATCCTATCAATTTTTGGGGTTGAGATTTTAAGATTTTCTCGTAAATTAAATTGATGTTGATTTAAGAGATCGCCTAATGTATAATCTTCAAACGATTCTGATTTTAGTAATGATAATGCTTCATTCAAAATTCGATGATTATCTATATTACCAGCAATTAATTCTTGTTCTTCAAAAGTTAGGAAATCTTTAAAATCTTGTACACTATCAAAATTTGCGGTAAAAAGGGAAAAGTCTGGAAATCTATTTTTGATTTTTTCAATCGCAACTAAAACACCTCCTTTCACTCGTTTAAGCAATCCAATGGTATCTTTCGGCTCTTGAGAATCACCCAAAACAAATGTTCCTAAGTTGGGTTTTAAATTCTCTACACTAATTTTCGGAATGGATTTCAAGTAAATAACATTTCCGCAGGCAGTAGAATAGTGATCCATCATTCCCCCAGCTTCCTTAAACTCCACAACCTCCGCACGGTAAGCAATTTCAGCAATCGCTTCAGGAGAAATTGATTTGGGAAGATCGGCAATTCTGGATAGAAAATTTATCCAATTTGCCAATAAAGCCGATGAACTGGAAGTACCAGAGTTAATCGGTATGTTTCCATGAACAGTACATTCTAATCCTTTTTTAAAAGTATAACCTTCTCTTTGTAAAATATTTAATGCCGAGCGAAAATAATCCCTTTTATAAATATAAGGCATTTCTGGAAAAATATCGAATACTAATTTTCGCTTAATATCGGGTAAATGAATTACTGCTTTTGAATCATATAATTGATGTCCCGAAATATTTACTCTTTTTGAAATTGCCGCTGCAATAACGGGTAATCCTAAATAGTCTTGATGTTCACCAAATAAGCAAATTCTCCCTGGTGTTGAAATCTTTATTGTTTTTATCATTAAAATTCGGCAATAAATTACGTAAAATTAGTGAATTTTTTCTCAATACTCATCTCCCAAACCAAATATCGGCTTATTCGTCCTCCATTTCCCACGGGTAAAATCTGGAATTTTTACGGGTGCCGAACCTTTAGCAATTGATTCTTCAGAAAGTGGACTAATGGCCGACCATGCTGCAGCATCATATACATCAATTGGTGGCGCTACTTTACGCTTGATAGATTCGATAAATGCTCGTAAGATAAAATAATCAATTCCGCCGTGTCCAGCTTTCTCCGCATTTGCTGCATGATTTTTCCATAGTGGATGGTCATATTTATCTTGATATTCCTTGAAATCATCCCAAGTATGCGGTTTTTTACTGATACCCTCCAAATAGATATGATTGCCATCGTTCATCCAAAGCCCATTAGTACCTTGTACACGAAAACCCAGAGAATAAGGTCGGGGCAAATTGGTATCGTGCGAAATCATAATGGTTTGACCGTTGGCACATTTAATATTCGTAGTGACAACATCACCTAATTTAAACTTTACTTTAGCATTTGGATGGTTTTCTCCGCCATTTTTTACAATATAGTTGTGCAAACCAACACCTTGCGAGGCAATTGAGGTTAAATAAAGAAACTGATTTCCTCGATTGATATTTAACATCTCAGCCACTGGCCCTAAACCATGCGTTGGATACAAGTCTCCGTTTCTATCGACTGAATGTTGCGTTCTCCATTTTGCTTCTGAAAATCCTTTTTCGCCAAATTCAACGCCTCCTCCGTACGGTTTTTTACCATCATTAAATTTCACTTCTCTTAAATCGTGTTGGTAACCACATTGGGTATGAACCAACTCACCAAACATATTTTGCCGAACCATATTCAAAACCGCCATCACATCCCGACGATAACAAACATTTTCTAAAATCATACAATGTGACCCCGTCTTCTCGAACATATTCACCAAATCCCATGATTCTTGTAATTTAACGGTTGCCGAAACTTCAACGGCGGTATATTTACCCGCTTTCATCGAAACGAGCGCCATCGGAACGTGCCATTCCCACGGGGTAGCAATCACAACGCCATCCAAATCTTCCCGTTTAACCATATTCTCAAAATCGTGGTCGCCATTTTTATAAATAGCAGGTACTTTTTTGCCCTTTGCTCTTATTAAAGATAAAGATTCATTGATGGCATTCTGGTCAATGTCACAAATAGCAGTCACCTCAACATCATCCCTAAATAGGGCTTGTTCGAGATGATTGCGCCCCCTAAGCCCAATGCCAATAAAACCTAATCGAACTTTTTTATCCTCTTTTTGTTTACCAAATACGATGTTCGGTAAAATCACGGCTGAGGAACTTACTAAGGCAGTTTTCTGAATAAAATCTCTTCGTTGCATAATTGATGATACTTAAAGGTAAAATAAATATCCGTTAAGTTACAAGACTTTTCTGAACTACTCTCGTTTCAAGAGTGTTTTTTGTAAAGTAGGACAGTTATTAAGTTTTGTTTAAGTTTTAATAATAAATATTAAACAAAACTAAACAATTTTAAACTACATTCGGTTAATACAATTGAATAACGCACGCTGATTTAGTTTAATAGTATTGCTGACAACCTTTCAGACGGCTTTTAAACTTGGAGACTAAATCCCCGAATTATTGTCTCAGTTCTGTAAAACGGAATAGCTAACCGTTTAAATGAACCCTGATTCTCAATACATTTTAAGAACAAAACCCATGATGCCAAAAAAAGTAGCGGTGTTTAGGAAAGAGCATTTTAATGCTGCCCACCGTCTCAACAATCCGAATTGGTCGGATGAAAAGAATGAACGTGTCTATGGAAAATGTAATAACTACAATTATCACGGACACAATTACGATTTGATTGTTCAAGTAACGGGTGAAATTAATCCCGAAACAGGTTATGTAATGGATATGAAAGTTTTAAGTGATCTCATCAAAAGTGAAGTTTTGGATAAATTTGATCACAAAAATCTAAACCTTGATACCGAAGAATTTAGTGACTTAAATCCATCAGCAGAACATATTGCCATTGTAATTTACGACAAACTAAAACCGCAAATTGACCCACAATTTGACCTTAAAATAAGACTATATGAAACAGAAAGAAACTTTGTTGAATACCCTGTTGGTTGATAACAATAATAAAATAATGTTTTCGGATGAAGAAATTGGCGATGACCACATAATGACTTCCGTAGATACCCCCATGCGTGAGGATGCTTTTGAAATGAATGACGATGAAAAAATAGCACAAATTGAATACCATTTTCGGCAGATTATGGAAGCATTGGGCTTAGATTTAACCGATGACTCATTAAAAGGAACGCCCAAACGAGTTGCAAAAATGTATGTCAAGGAAATCTTTAGTGGACTCGACCCTAAGAACATGCCTGCTATTGCACTATTTGAAAATAAATATCAGTACAATGATATGTTGGTAGAGAAAAACATCACCTTCTATTCAAATTGTGAACACCATTTTGTGCCAATTATTGGCAAGGCTCACGTTTCGTACATTGCCAATGGAAAAGTAATTGGGCTTTCTAAATTGAACAGAATTGTACAGCATTTCGCCAAACGTCCACAGGTACAAGAACGCCTAACGATGCAAATTGCGAAGGAATTAGAAAAAATATTAGGTACCAAAGATATTGCAGTAGTGATTGATGCCAAACACCTTTGCGTTTCGTCAAGAGGTATTCAGGATGATACTTCAACTACGATTACGAGTTATTACGGAGGTAAATTTCAAGAAGATGCCACTAAAGCAGAATTTTTGAAATATGTAGGATAACAATTACTTTTTAACGCATTTTAAAAGCATCGAGAATTTAGAATCTTGGTGCTTTTTTGTATTTTTGGCATTCACTATTTGAAACACAGCTACGCCACCCATTTAATGAAAAATGGAACGGATGTAATGTTTATTCAAAAATTATTGGGGCATAGCTATATCAAGACCACTTTACCTTACGTCCATGTGAGTAAGAAGGATATTAAAAATATTAAAAGCCCATTAGATTCAATGGAATAAATAATTTTCATCAAAACAATACAAAAAAAAGCAATACGCATTTTGTATTGTTTTGAAATTAAATTTTCCTTTAAATACCTTTAAATCAATCTATTTTGATGTTTTTCTTTAGAAATTAGCATTTTACAGTAGTTTTTATAATTTTGATTAAAATATATGCAGTTGTGTATATTTCAGAGTTGTGTGTCATTTTCCCGTTACAGTATTAAATTCCAAATTACTTGAGTTGGTACGACAAAATAAAATCCCTCACGACAAAAGAAGACGCCTCACCTGAACTTAAAAAAGGTGAGATAAAAGCGATTTTGATAAACAACTTTCAAAGGCACTTACCTGAATTTAAGTTTACGAATTATAAAAGCAGTAAGTATAATTTCCAAAGAATAAGAAAACATAAAGAGTTTACAGTTTGGGAAACTATGCATGTTCTTTTCTCACTTGGCGACAAGAACTCTTCATGCTCTGTTTCTACCAGACTTAATAAAGATTATGTAAGTTCAAAAAGTTACGACATCGGACTTATCAATCCACATGTTGACTTAATTACTCTAAAGAAAGGAACGGGAGTAGTTGGAATTGAAGAAGCCTACTACTTCCACAACGGAAAAATTCAATCGACGACAGAATTAGTTGAGCAAATCTATAAAGACTTTTTTGACTACGGAGTTCCTTTTCTTGACAAACAATATGATCGTCTAAAGACCAACCAGATTATAAATGAAGGTTTGGACTATATTCAGCAACTTCAGGTAGACCGACAAACATTAAAATTGGAGATAAATAATGAGCTAAAACAAGTGGGATATGTTGCTTCAAGGCTAACACATCCTATTTATGTCAATTTAAAGCAGACATTACAATCAATTCCAAACCAGACAAGAGAAGACCGACAAAATATACCAGGAGTTACTTATGACTTGTTGGATTTGCTGTGGACAGACCAATAAAACGAACGCACAACATGGGTATTGCAACAAGTGTGGCTTGACGTTGTAATCTTCGGCTATAATTCGCTATCAGCAGCGGTTTCAGCGGACGGAATTCTGTTGGGCTTTTAGTTTTTATCTTGTACTTTTAAATCTTTATTGAGCAGCAGTTCCGGGGCAGGACGAGCAATGAATTCCACACCTGCAGCAATACCTGTTCGTTGTAGCGGTTGAAAATCCCAGCTAAATAGAAATATTACAAAACATTTAAAAAGCATCTGAGTTAGAAACTTAGGTGCTTTTTTTGTTCACTT
>JBBAKY010000009.1:34408-50011 GCA_040403295.1 Arcicella sp. | reverse complement strand
ACTTATACTTGTTTTTTGAAAAAGTAATAAGGGAATATTAGACCCAAAAACAAAATGATTGGTAACACTCTGCGCAAAAATTTTCTCAAAAAATAATTTTTCGTGAACTGCCAAAGCCAACACATCTGGTTTGTAAGATTGGATATAAGCTTCGATGCCTTCTACTACATCATCTCGACGGATATTTCTAACGAAAACGTTATCATCATTTTTGAATTCTTCTTTCAGTTCACCAATGCTGGTGGCAACTTGTTCTCCTACTTTCAATTCAAAAGTATCATCAATGTGAATTATTTTACAATTTGCCTCCAATGGTTTAACAAATTCCATCAATTTTTGGGTAGCTAAAATTTCATCTTCTAATAAATCAGCGGCATATAAAAATTTCTGTGGATAATTGATTTTTGCATTGTGCGGAATCACCCACACAGGACATTCCGCTTGTTTCATAATGGTTTGGGCGGTTGTGCCAATCCATTTATCCAAAACATTAGACGCTCCTTTTGTTCCCATCACAATCATATCGGCATTAATATTTTTGGTCGTTTCCAAAATCGCATCTGCCACAAAGCCGTATATGATTTTATATGAAATTCGTTCCTCCGTTAAATTCGTATTTTCCATGAATTTCTGTTTGAAATTAGCCATGTTTTCTTCCGATACTTTTTTGCTTTGTATAGCATACTCTTCAACATTGGCAGAAATTTGATATTCATTTATATCCGTCATAATGGGTACAGAATAACAATTCATGATGACAATATTTGCGTCAAATTTTTCTGCTAACATTCCTGCATATTCAGAAGCTTGAAAGGCATTTTCACTAAAATCAGTGGGGAAAAGGATCGTTTTCATAGTTTTATATTAAAGGAAACATTGATTGATAATTAAATACAAAAATACTATGCCAGTTGATTAGAAAATCATAGTCACAGTGGAATTATGAAATTAAATATCAATGATCCAAATTATATCATGAGTTGTAGATAAACCACAAAAAAAGCCGACTCTTGGCATAAGAATCGGCTTTTGATTGTGTATGTATTTTAAACAATAAATGGGCTTGCAATCGCTAAAACCGCCTCTTTTGTCAAAGGTTCGTCAAATGCTTCACTAATGGCTTCGTTTGATTTACCTGCCAATCCTGTTAAATTTACACCCCCTTGCGTCAAGTTATCATCCCCTGCATACACTGCTGTTGGACTGCCTTGTGCTAAGGTTATCCACCCTTTTGCTCCCACCACAAAACCTCTGGTGTTCAATAAACGACGCACAACCGAAGCGTGACGTGCCTCCACTGAGTGAATTTGTAAAGCATATTGAAGTAAGGGTTTATCTTCCGTTGCAATCAAATTGCCAGCTTGTCCTTTGTAAGCACGAACGCCTGTATCTTCCAAAGCGTGCGACACAATCGCAAAGGTTTTATAATTACTGAAAACATCTGGGAATGCACCTTTTGCCGTGAAGTCAAACACTGGCTTTGAGATAACATTTGTTCCCAAAGCACCTACTAAAAAGGCAACGTGTTGCGTTTCGTGTTTACTGATTTGCGCAAAAATTGCTTTATCCGAATCTGGAATTAAACCCGATGTTGAAAGTGCTTTTTTGTAAAACTCATCTTCAAGGTATTCGAGTGTCAACGCAAATTTTAATACATCCAAAGCGCCTGGTGTTGTAGCGTAGGCTTTATTGAGCATACCCGCCACCAAAGTTGGAACGGCAACGGCTGATACTTTTTTACCGAGTGTACTAAACATTCCACGGCGTGAAACATGGTCGAGTCTTTCAAAAACTTCGCCATCGATTTTTTCTATATCTGATAATATATTGAAAATATTCATGATTTCTTAATTTTAATGTTGATGATTTTGCAAATATATAGCGAACATAAAAACATAGTCTAATGAGCTGTTTTAAGGTTTACGTAGGTCTTTCTTATTTGCTTTAAAATTGATTAAATAAAATGCTTTTGTTACTAAGCCGTTGGCAGATTTGCACCGCTAATTTTCGTCTTTATATAAGGCTGTACGGCCGCTAAAATTACAGAAGGCATTTTTGCAGCATCCAAACCATTTCCATCAATGATATCATCTCCTGCAAAAAAGGCTGTTAAAGGTTTCATCAAATCAGCAATTGCTGCTGCGTGACGAGCTTCAACCGAAACAATCTTGCCTGCTAAAAGCAAATAACCAGCATCTTTAATCAATTTCCCCGCTCCATTATAAGCAGCGACTCCTGTATCTTCAAAAAGTTTAGCCGCTCCCAACACTTTATCACGACTTGTGAAGTCAATTTGAGAAAAATCAGGTGTTAAACCACCGATAGCATTAGCTCCCAAAGCAGCTTTGAAGAAGTCTCTGTGAATGATTTCATGGTCTCTAATGTCTGTTAAAACTGCTGTTTCAGCCGCTGACATTCCAGTGTAAGGAGTCGTAAGCACTTGAATATAAAAAGCGGCTTCCAATTGTTCAAGGGCATATGCATAATTTAAAATACCCACATCGCCCGAACCTAAATCTACTGTTCCTGTGGCTGGTGCAACTACCTCAGTGTCTTTTTTACATCCTACGGCAAAAATAGCAACCCCTGCAGCAGTAGTCAAACCTGCGGTGCGTAAAAAATTTCGGCGACTACCCGAAGACTGCATTACTTCGGCGGTGCGTTCCACTACCGATAGATCAATTTGTGATTTCTCCATTGTAAAAAAATAGTTTAAATGATGAATTGTACTTAAATATAAAAGTTTAGAAATTAAAATTTTGGCATAGTGATAAAATCCTAAGTTTTCAAAAAAACAAAGAAATTATAATCATAAATGCGTGTAGTCATTTTATAAAACCTCAAAACTCTTTAATTCTGAAGGATTTTTTAATTCGACATTTCTCGACTGAAACGCTTGTGACTAACTTACGAGAAAAGATTTAGGTTGGATTGGTGAAAGTAAATTTTTATTCAATCTTTTTCAATAAGTATAAAAAAACTGGCCTTTATCCGACGTTAGTTTTCTAAGGTCAAACAAAAGCCAGACTTCCAAAATTGTCATTATCGGTTCTCTTCCCAATTGGTTTTCATGTCATGATAATTTTCATCCGAAACCGTCGATTTACTTTTGGGATTAGAAGTTCCTGCTTTTTTCTTAGCATTAATATTATCTACCAAAGAATTCTTTTTCGTGTCTTTCTTGGGCGTTTCTTTATTATTTTTCGAATTTTTCATAGGTTCTGTCGGTAAGATTTATAAGTTAATCTTGCGTTCTTCAGCCGATACTAAATTACTTCCAGTAGCCAACGATGCAGTCATCTTCAAGAAATTAATCATTCTATTGCCATCTACGTCCCAGTAATAAGAGTTATGCACAGCAACTTTTATTAATGAAATATTGGGGTCATCTTTTCCTGCCTTAAACCAATTTTTAACGAGCGGATTCCAGTATTCTTCGATTTTATCACGGTCGAAAACAATTTCTGCCTCTCCATTTATTACCAAATAACTGCTTTTACTCGGGTCAGAAAAGCGTAATTGAACGTGCTTATCTTGTTTTATTTCCTTATTTTTATCACTATCAATTCCACTAAAAAAACCACCCATTTCCTTCGTCATCTACTTCCTGACCGCTCATGGGGCGACAAGTAGAGCCATCATCAGTGTTAGGTTTGTAGAGAAAAGACAAATCCTTATATCATCCACCAAATCCTTTAATTTTTCGACACCTTCATGTGCTTTTAAATTGTTTGTATTGCTCATGTTTTCAATTGTTTTGGGTTCGTATTTTTTTAACGGTGATATATATACGCAAATAAAAATTATGGTAAGTTATGCTTCAGGTAATCTTCGGTTTACCCGTAAAGATATCCTGTAAAATACTGATAGAGAAAGGATTAGTGCCAGAATTTGCGGCAATTTTGGTTTTACCATCGAGGCTCATTGCCATTCCATAAGGGTGCGGCGCAATGCGGTACGTTTTACCCAAAGGTTTAATAATTCGACCGTTAGGAATGATGGTTTCACCCGCAGGATTGAAGACACAATAACGGTTTTCGGCAGGAGCATAAATACGCCATTGAGCGTGCGTAAAAATTAAAAAAGTACAAATAGAAATAAGCAATAAAATCGTTTCATGGGTTTTAGACTTGTTAGAAACGAAATTTAGGTGTTTGATTTTTGAATGGCTAATTTTTGGGGTTATTATTTAGTTAAGTTTTATTAGCATACCGTTTGATAAATTTTTCACCTTTGTCGTATTTTTCTCTAACAAGCTACCGTCCGAATTGTAAAAGAAAAATACTACAAAGGTAAAATTATACAAAAACAGTCTCTCAAACCCTAAAATTTAATAGACTATTTTATTTCTAAAGTACCCAATAAGCCAATTTTTTCTCTAATCAGCTCAAAAACACCCCTTTTTGAGCCGATTAGCCTCAAAACCCCACAAAATCGTTTTTCCCTTATTAATTCCGTAAATTTGTAGCTGTACAACAATTATATGGTAGGGGCGTATCGAATACGCCCAAAATATCTGCCAGCGAGACGTATGCGATACGCCCCTACAATTGTGATAATCCTTACAATATGTCATTCGAATCATTAAACCTTATTGAACCCATCCAAAAAGCCTTGACGGCGGAGGGTTATACCACGCCTACGCCTATTCAAGCGCAGGCAATACCAATTATCTTGCAGGGAATAGACCTTTTGGGCGTGGCTCAGACGGGTACGGGAAAAACGGCGGCTTTTGCCATTCCAATTCTTCAATTATTACATAAAAATCATACTTTTAATAAAGGTAAGCGTTCCATAAAAGCCCTCATCATCACGCCTACCAGAGAATTAGCGATACAAATAGATGATAGTTTTGAGTCGTATGGTAAATATACTGGACTAACGCACACGGTTATTTTTGGAGGTGTAAAACAAGGAAAACAAACCGATGCCCTACAAAATGGGGTCGATATTTTAGTGGCAACCCCTGGTAGATTATTGGACTTAATTAACCAACGATTTATCTCTCTGAAAGACATTCAATTATTCGTTTTGGACGAAGCCGACCGTATGTTGGATATGGGTTTTGTCCATGACATCAAAAAGGTTCTTGCCATTCTTCCCGAACGTCGTCAGTCTTTGTTTTTCTCGGCTACGATGCCTCCTGAAATTCAGAAATTATCAGACAATATTCTTTACAAGCCACAAAAAGTAGAAGTTACACCCGTTTCATCTACGGCAGATACCATAAAACAAGCGCTTTATTTTGTCGATAAAAACAATAAAAATGCCTTGTTATTGGATATTTTGGCGGATAAAACGATTGAAACGGCTTTAGTTTTTACTCGTACAAAACACGGAGCGGATAAAGTTGTAAAAACGCTTTTGAAAAGTAATATCAAAGCCGAAGCCATTCACGGAAACAAGGCTCAGAATGCTCGTCAGCGGGCTCTGGAGAACTTTAAGGCAAAAACTACTCGTGTTTTAGTAGCAACGGATATTGCCGCCAGAGGTATTGATGTGGACGATTTGGCTTACGTTATCAACTTTGAAATGCCGAATATTCCCGAAACTTACGTACACAGAATCGGGCGTACAGGTCGTGCAGGAGCCAATGGAACGGCTTTCTCATTCTGTGAAACCGAGGAAATTCCGTATTTGAAAGATATTCAAAAATTGATTGGTAAGAAGATTCCTGTTATCGAAAATCACGATTATCCGATGAGTACCCAGCCGGTTGTGGAATTGTCGAAACCACCTCAGCAACAACAAAACCGAGGAGCTTCTAAACCAAATGAGGCGAATAAAGGAAAGAAGGTTTGGTTTAAACGGAAATAAATGAATTATAACAATTTAGGTTTGTATCCGTAACAATTTACTTCTACTTCTGACATTTATAAGATTTATACAAAAAATATGAAAATAGTACAAAATTTTATATAAATATATCAAGTAAAACTTGTTTCTTTCCGTGAAATGTTTGTTCTCTCTTTAAACATTGATTTTCTTTGTAGTCATTTTTAGGAATGGATATAAACTCAACAATTCTTTCACTAAAAATAAAAACTTAGAACTAAAAACGAATGTTTATAAATGCTATTGCCAGCTATTTGCCCGAGCAAATAATAACGAATGCCTATTTTGAAGAATTGAATGGATTAACCGATGAATGGATTACTGAAAGGACTGGAATTCGTGAACGTCGCAAAGCCACAAGTCAAGAAAATACGCATACAATGGCAATCGAGGCGGTGGATAATTTAACAAAAATTCTCCCTTTCGATCTTTCTGAATTTGACCTTATCATCGGGGCTACCTATACGCCTTACGATTGTATTTTTACGCTTGCCCATGCCGTTCAACGTCACATCAATATTAGCGAAATTCCAGTAGTAACGATATCTTCGGCCTGCTCATCTTTGTTGAATGCCGTTGAAATTGTGGAAGGTTATTTTGCCACTAATAAGGCAACAAAAGCACTGATTGTGGCTTCTGAACATAACACCGCTTATAACAACGAAGATGATACTAAAGCGGGCCATCTTTGGGGAGACGGTGCGGTGGCATTATCAATTTCAAAAACAAGAATTTCTGAAGCTGACTGGGAAATTAAAGATGTACTTACCGCTGGTGCTGCTAACGTAGGGAAAGCCTCGGAAAGTGTAACGTTGAAACCACTCGAAAAAGGAATTATTATGCCTTATGGAAAAGATGTTTTTATCAATGCTTGTATGTACATGCCAAAGGCAAGTTTGCAAGTTTTGGAACGTAATAATCTAACAATCAACGATATAAAATACATTGCTCCACATCAAGCTAATCTTAGAATCTCAAAAAATGTGGCTGGTACTTTGGGCGTTTCAGAAGATGTAATGCTTTCAAATATTCAGTATTTAGGCAATACAGGATGTGCAGGATGTGCGATAGTGCTGGATGAAAATAAGCAAAAATTCGTAAAGGGCGATAAGATAATTGTTACCGTTTTTGGCGGTGGATATTCTTATGGAGCAATGCTTTTGGAAATTTAATTTGAAGTAAATAATTGATTAAAAGGCATTACATAAATTATTATGTAATGCCTTTTGACTTAAAATATCTATTCATTTTATTCTACTTTTTTATAGAAAAAACTTAAATCAGTTGAGTTTTTTTAAGAGCTAAATAAGCCATCTTGTAAAATGCACCTCGCTTTTTTGTTATTTGCCAAAAATTAACACGGTAAAACACATCAAATATGCCACTCTTCCAAATGACTGGGCTTTCGGGTGCGGGCAAATCTTCGATTGCTAATTTACTAAAAGACAAACTTTTAGCCATGGATCTCAAAGTCGAAATTATTGATGGAGATGAATTCAGAAAGACGCTTTGTGCGGATTTGGGTTTTTCGATGGAAGATAGAATTGAGCATATTAAAAGGCTTGGTTTTGTGGCTAATATCTTGTCTCGCAACGAAATTATCACGATTATTGCGGCAATAAATCCTTATAACATTGCCCGAAATGAGTTAAAAGAACGCTACAACGCTAAACTCATTTATGTAAGATGCGATGTGGAAACCCTCCGAAAAAGAGACACCAAAGGACTTTACCAAAGAGCTTTTTTACCCGAAACTCATCCCGATAAAATTCATAATCTCACGGGTGTGAATGACACTTTTGAAATTCCCAAAAATCCTGATTTAGTAATTGATACTTCTGAAGAGACCCTTGAAGATTCTTTGGAAAAAATTCTTGATTTTATTCTGAAAAATTAACAAAATCTCAAATCCATTCGCCCGTATCGTCACCATTTTCAACAGGTAAATACGTCAAATACTGAACCATTCTGGGCAAATTACTAGTGTTTGGCGTGGCACAATGTGGCAAAGCTTGATGCCAAATCACAAAATCTCCCGCATTTCCAAGCACAGGAATAGGCTTTAATTCTTGAATTGCCATGTCTCTTGGATTCGCATTTTGAGGTATTTTTTTTAGCCAATTTTTTATTTCATGATGAAACCCTGGCACGCAATGAAACGCTCCACTGTCTTGTTTTACATCAGTCAGATACAGTAAACCTTGTAATTTGAATGGAATTGGGAAGCGTAAACTCACGTCCCAATGCAAAGAACTTCCTCTAAATTTATACGAATCATTTTCTGGAGGATTGAAACTCACTTTGTCAATGACCCGATAAATTTTATCCATTCCGTATAGCTGTTGATAGGCTTTTTGAATTTTCAGAGAAGCTCTATTTTTTTCCAAAGTTGGGTGTTTTGTAAACAGCACCATCAAGCCTTCTTTTGCTTCGTGATGTTTGTACCAAGAAGCTGGATTATCTAATGAAGCCTCCAAATAATTTAAAATTGCATTTTGTGTTTGTTCACAATCTTCTCTCGAAATAGCGTTTTTAACAACAATATAGCCATTTTTATTCCAAAATCCCAAATCTTCTTGACTCAGCACATCTGGGAAATGTTCAATATTTTCGTTTTGATAGACTCGCTTATTTTGATCAATCCAATCTTCAAAATCGGGCGTGTCGGGTTGATTAAAATAGAGAAAATGTAGCGTTTCTTCCATGCCAATTCCATGCTCAAAAACGGCATTTTGAAAGGCATTCCAATCTTTTTGCTTAACGGTTTTATTAGCTAAAATATGCTCTCTGAAAGTATTTAAAATGGATGAATTTATCATTTTTTTTGTTAATTTTTTATACATCTCAAACACCTTCTTTTGATAATCAGGCAGTTCATCTTCCAATGGTTTTTCTTCAAAAACGGTGTTTGGTCTTTTGCTATGAAATTGAGTTCTCTCAACCATTTTTTGCTTGATGGACGGCTCAATTTTTAGCTTCAAAAATTGCTCAATTTTGTCTAAACTTGTCAGGATTCCTTCGGCATAATTGATGAATAGGACATTGTTATCTTTTTCGATAATTGCTAAATATCGTTCAAAGTATTTTTCTAAGACTTTTGCTACGTAAACTGGACGTTCTACCTTTAATATTTCTTCCAAAGTAAACCCAAAAATTGCTGGCTGAATCACACCTGGGGCAGCGTGCATACCGCTCTCCTGCACCTGTGAACGGATGACTTCATCGGGTCGTCTGAGTGAGAAAATGAAGGGCGTTTCGGGGTATAATTTCCTTAATTTTTCGTAATAAAAAATATGCCAACTGTCTAATTTGATGAAGAAATTTTGTTCTTCACCCGTTCTTTTTTGTCCTAAAAATTTCACGACAGCTTTTAAGGATTCGTCTATTTTTTCTTCTGAAACATTGGGTTTTTTGAAGAAAATTTCTCGTAAAACTTCATCAAAAATGGGCGGTTCGGCAAGGACAATATTTTGTTCGTCCAGAGAAAGCAATTGAGCTAAAAGTGTTGAACCACAACGAGAAATATGAAAAATGAATGCCGTTGGAGCTAATGAGGCTATATTTTCAGAAAAATCAATAATCCCATCCAATGTCGAGACAGCATGAAAGTTTTTTTGATTTTCTTCAAAAACTCGGCATTGCCCTGTGGTTTCGTGAAAGAAGGGTTCAGTGAATTTTTTGTTAGCAACGTATAGCCACCGACAATGCAGCTCTTTATCGAGAAAATCTAATCGGAATGGAATCCAGTTCTTTAGTGGATGGGAGTTCATATTTTGATATGTTGGAATCCAATGATAGAATGAATAAATATCATCATACACCTAATGTACTTAATTTCTAATTATCCCCAATTCCTTCTGCAACTGTTTTATCATATGATTAGCCGTCTCGGTTTTCATTAACGATAACTGCTCAATCATCATCAACTTGGTTTGTTGGTCATATTTACTCTTTTTTTCCTCCTCAAAATCATATCCAAAAATTGCAAACAATTGGTCTGACCAATCATTTCTTAGGCAATCAATTACTAAATGAATTCTGTCAGTTTGGCCTTCATTCGACACAAAATGTGGTCGATTGAAATTCGCATACCAACATTCACCCTCACGCATGGGCAAGGCTTTTTTATTGACCGTGAAAATCACTTTATCATTGGTTTGGATTGGAATATGGATTCTGAAAAATCCATCTTCGTAACCTGCGGCTGAATCTGTATGTTCTTTGATATAGCTGTTGGGCGAAAGTGACAGGAGCCTTACCGCCTCTTTTTCACACATAAAACAATTTACTATTTCCTTGAAATATAAACATTTATTGAGGGTTGGGGTGTCATGGAAAGTAGCATTTGCCGTGGCTAAAATGTCTAATTCACTTCCAGAAATGGAGCGTAATGCAAAACTTGACCAATGTCCCGTGAAGTCATTTTGGTTGAAATGAAGCAACCAATCTACATTTTGGCATAGATTGAGATCAGTTTTTAATCTTTCAATATCATATTTTTGAGGTAATTTATAATCATTCATTAGCTTGTTTATTATTATAGACATACAAAAAACCTAATTTCACAACAATTTTGTTTATTATTCGGTAAATATTCTTTAATATTGTTTCACTTCTTGTTATTCATCTCATACAATTACGGATTACCCTTCTTGTTATTCTTAAAAATACGGCTTATTGAAAGTACTTCAAAAGTAGGTTACAAATTTATTATTTTCAGATTCTTGCTCAACAATTTATTAATTATTTTTTCTTGTTTTTATAATGGATTTTAATGGAGCGATCTTCCAGAAGATTACCGATTTTATTCAGAGTATAGGCATTCCTATCGGCTATCGTCAGATTTCTGAGCAAACTTTTTTGCCTGGATTACTGATTGAAAATGGGACACTATTTATTGATAAAAATCAATTAAAATACATCGGCGATACCCTACACGAAGCTGGGCATGTTGCTTTGATGCTTCCCGAAGAACGAAGCAACTTAACGGGATCTTTGGAAGGTCAAAATGATGCAGAAGCTACTGAAATGGCAGTAATTGCTTGGACGTATGCCGCTTGTTTGGAAATTGGAATTGACCTCACAATTGTCTTTCATCCAAACGGTTACAAAGGTAATAGCGAGAATATTATAGGGAATTTTAATCACGGTCGATACTTCGGTGTTCCCATTTTGGAATGGTACGGCATGACCGATAGAGTTACTAAAACACAACAAAACAATACGAAGTCTTATCCAAAAATGCTTACTTGGGTGAGAACGTAGTTTAAACTATGAGTTTGATACATTTACCTCAATTATTAACTCTTGAAAGATTAACACAGATTGACGCTCTCCTTGAAAGTAGTCTGTTTGTTGATGAGGCAAGAACTGCCTCATTGGCAGCAAAATCTTTAAAAAATAAACTTCAAATTGATAAAGACAATACTCAAACCTTCCCCCAATTACAAACAATAATCCTTCAAGCATTAGAAACAAGTCCGCTTTTTCAGATTGCTACCCTACCCAAACACATTTATACCATAGTTTTTAGTAAATATTCCGAAGGTATGACCTACCGATGGCATGTTGACAGTCAGCCGATGCGTAATCCGCAAATGGGTAGTCCAGCAATTAGAACAGACTTAGCAACGACCATTCTTTTGTCAGACCCAGGTAGCATAGTAATTCATTGAGAATGTGGCTTGCTGACTAATTCTTAGGAAGAGAACTACAACACAAAAACATCCGCCCTTTTCCCATCAAAGTGGGACTTGCAATACCCTTTTAAAGTAGGTAGAGGGATATTTTTATGGATAGAAATTAAAAATCATAAAACAGGTATTTTTACCCTTACACCAACAAATAATCATTTCTAATTTTGCTAAGATGCAAAGCTATGAATATTGATATATTGTTGAGGGTAAGGTGTTTACGATAACACATTATTAAAACAAAACCATCATCATACAATGTCAAACAGTCGTAGAAATTTTTGCAAAAACTCTGTTCTTTTCGGTTTAGGACTTAGTTTTTACCCTTTGATTACTCACGCTAAGGCTAATCAATCTATTAGTAAAAATGTATTGTGTTTGAAAAAGAACGCTCAGAAAACCGTAAAAGTAAATGGAAAGATTCGATATGAAGATTTGAGTCCTGCCAAAAATGCCACGATTGAAATTTGGCATAATAACTCAGCAAGCAATCCTTTAAGTTTTGAATATGAAGGGAAATTGATGACAGACTCGGAAGGAAATTATGGTTTCAATACTGATTTTCCTGAGAAGCATTTTGAGGAAGGATATGCCAAAATGAGGAGGATTCATTTCAAAATCAAAGACCAAAATGGATCAGAAATTTTAACAAAACTTTATTTTGGTACAGATGATAAGGCTTTTGTTGATTGCGCACATTTTAGCAATACTCCAGAAAGGCATCGCTTGGAATTACCCAAAACCAATTACGAAAATTCAATTATTCAATTTAATATTTATCTCAATTCTTAATCACAATTAATTATGGACGTTTTCTTAGGCATGATAGCCGCATTCGGATTCAATTTTAACCCACGTGGATGGGCATTTTGCAATGGACAAACAATGTCTATTGCTCAAAACACTGCCTTGTTTTCCCTCTTGGGGACTACGTATGGTGGCAATGGGCAAACCACCTTTGGTATTCCAGACCTCAGAGGTAGAACCCTGATTGGCATGGGTAATGGACCAGGATTGTCACCTGTTGTGCAAGGTGAAATGGCTGGTAGTCAGTCAATCACTATTCTTGCTACGAATATGCCTCAACATAATCATACCTTGGGTGCGGCAACTATATTAGTGGCAAACACACCTGCTGATGGTGGTGTTCCTGCTGGTTTTTTAGCGAATACTGGAGCAACAAAAATTTATGGTGAAGCCTCAAATGGTTCTACCAAAGCTATTGGTGGTACAACAGATATAGCTGGGGGTAGTCAGCCAATTAGTATCATGAATCCTTATTTGGGAATCAATTACAGCATTGCTACCCAAGGAATTTTCCCATCAAGAAACTAATTATTTAACCTTTTAAAAATTATTTATCATGGATGTACTAATGGGCTTAATCGCCGCTTTCGGATTTAATTTTACTCCACGTGGGTGGGCATCTTGTAGTGGACAACTCGTATCAATTTCTCAAAACTCTGCTATGTTTGCCCTGCTGGGTACTATGTATGGAGGCGACGGACAAACAACTTTTGGACTTCCAGACCTCAGAGGTAGAACCCTTGTGGGTATGGGGAGTGGACCAGGGTTAGCTCCTGTTCAACAAGGACAAATAGCTGGTAGTCAGTCAATCACTATTCTTGCTACGAATATGCCTCAACATAATCATACCTTGGGTGCGGCAACTATATTAGTGGCAAACACACCTGCTGATGGTGGTGTTCCTGCTGGTTTTTTAGCGAATACTGGAGCAACAAAAATTTATGGTGAAGCCTCAAATGGTTCTACCAAAGCTATTGGTGGTACAACAGATATAGCTGGGGGTAGTCAGCCAATTAGTATCATGAATCCTTATTTGGGAATCAATTACTGTATTGCGATGGAAGGTATTTTTCCTTCGAGGAACTAAATTTTAGCAGTGAGCGATGAGTTTTGAGTAAAATATAAAATCTTGCTGACACTCAATGCTCAAAGCTCATTACTAAAAGCTAAAAAATATGAACCCAAGGATTGGCGTATTATTACCGATTTCAGAATATTATACCGTATTGGCAAGTGATTTTTTGAATGGACTTAAATGGTCTTTTTCAACAAATGATTTGCCAATACCTACCATACTTTTTGAAGGAATCGGCACTGGTACAAATGACAGTATTCTGAGGGTGGCTGAGAAAATGATTATTCAAGAAGAGGTTGATGTGGCGGTAGGATTTTGCGGAATAAATCACCTCCAAAAACTGAGTGGCTTGTTTGGGGCTTACCAAAAATCATTTATTCATACCGACATGGGGGCGAATATCTATGACCCTCATTTGAAAAACGATTACCTTATTCACCAAACCCTCAATATGTGGGAGGCGATGTACCATGCAGGGAATTATGCGGTTGAAAATATTGGAAAAAATGTATCAACAACGGCTTCTTTTTATGAAGCAGGTTATCAATTATTCTATGCTTTTTTTAACGGCGTAATGCAAAATGGTGGGAATATCGTGCATAATCATGTAGTGGGGGCAGACTATAAAACATATAATTTTGAACGAATGATTAATGATATACGCAGTACATCACCCGATGCAGTGCTGAATCTTTTTAGCTATAAAGAAGGTGAAATAGCCTGTCAAAAAATGGTAGAATCAGGGATTATCAACGAACATTGTTTTGTTTATAACCCATTGATGACCAATACTTTTATGAAGGATAATTCGCCTAAAAATCATCTTTTGACGATTAGTCCTTTTTACGTAGAAACCGTACACAGTTTTATTGAAAGCTATAAAACTAAATACAAAAAAGTGCCGAATGAAATAGCCTTGTTGGGCTACGAAACAGGGCTTACGATACAGGAATCGATGAAAATTGACCCTGAGTTTAAAAATCCCATTGCTCAGAATTTGAAGGAGGTGGTATATGAAACGCCACGTGGAAAATTGAACCTCAATACTTATAACGAATTACAGGTTGACGGTTTTACTTTGATTGAAACCAAAGAAAACCAAACAGAATATAAAAGGATTGAAAATAAATCAAATGATAAAATAGACTCTTTACGCCAAGAGTTAGTTACTGGGGGTTGGTTCAACCCATATTTATGTACCTAATAAAATTAACAAAATCATGAAAAATTTTACAAAAAAAATACTGAATTCCCTTAAAATTTGCCTGTTTTTCTTGGGCCTTATGTTTAGTGGAAATACCCTCTTGGCTCAAAAGGTTGCGGTCATTGGCATTGACCATTCGAGTCCCACTCTAAATGGAGGTGATTATGACGGTATTAGCTTTGTAGCTACTGAAAACCTTGTTGCTGGTACTGTTTTCTATTTTACCAATGGACTTTATGACGCTCCTAATTCCAGATTCAGGTCATTAAGTGCCTCGGATGATGGTATTAAATTTATTGCCAAATATACTGTGCCTGTTGGCGGCATTGCCAAAGGAGTAGTCGTTTATATTCAAGAAACGAACCAGACCAGCAATACGCTTGCCACCACTTGCAGTTCGGGTTCTTGTGGTACAGCCAGTTTTCTTGTTTATAATGGTGCTGCCTCAAATTTTACAATTGGTGATATAGTAGTAGGTGTTTGGGCATATAGCGATACTGATGATAATCCAATCAACGGTATTACCACCATTCACTCTGTTATGTACGAGGGTTACTATGATTCAGGGATTGGTACTCAGTTTGTAGGAAATCTTCCTACAAATATGAATCCCACCGTTGCTCCTAACGCTTTTTTTCCTAACGCAATTATTACACAGGGGCTTTTTTCTTCAGTTCCTGTTGCCGTTCAGACAATTAATGAGTTCAAACCGACTTTGAGAGGTGGAGCAGTTTCAAAACTGAATTTAGAAGACCCCTCTAACTATAATAAACTCGTATCAGGTGGTACTTCATTGTCCACCACGGCTTTTGCAAATCTTAACTTAGTCAATACAAACCCTACGGTGGGAGTGGCGGTTTCGCCCAGTTCTGTTACTGAAAACGGAGCTACCAATTTGACTTACACCTTCACGCTTTCTGCAAATGCTGCCAGTAATATTACAGTAAATTATACCATTGGTGGAACAGCCACCAATGGCACAGACTATG
>JBBAKY010000009.1:0-34308 GCA_040403295.1 Arcicella sp. | reverse complement strand
AGTGGTAGCAACACCGCTACGGTAATAGTAAATCCTACGGGCGATGCAACTCTTGAACCTGACGAAACCGTGACCCTGACAATTACAAGCGGCACTGGCTATGATATAGGTAGCCCAAGTTCGGCAACGGGTACTATTACGAATGATGATACAGGAACATCTTTGCCAAAAGTGGCATTAGTGGGTATTAATCAAGCCGATGCTGGGGTAAATCCAACGCATCAAGATGGTTTTTCATTTGTGGCATTAGAGGATATTACTTCTGGAACGGTAGTACATTTTACCAGAAGAATTTATGATAAAAATACGATTGCTTTTGGCAATACTTTTACGGGTACAGTTAAATGGACGGCAAGTGTGGGAGTGAACAGAGGTGATGTTTACACCGTAATGGAAACCTCGGCGGATGTGTTTACGGTAACTTGTTCAGATGGAAGTAGTTGTGGAACTGCTACAAACATAGATGCAGGATTTACAATTCCTACGAGTGGTATTACTTTATACGCTTACACTGATAATAACGACAACCCAACAGATGGCGTTACCGAAATTTATTCAGCCTTGCATACAGGTGATTTAGTTGGCTCTGTTAATGGTGGAGCCATTCCTGCCATTTCAAATCCTTCTACTATTTACCCAAGTGCAGTAGTGGTTGATAATTTTCCCAATACCAATCCAGGACGTACTGAATATAAATTTCCAACGGAAAGACAAGTAACCGTTACCCGAACATTATTGACCAATGTTTCCAACTGGCTTCATGCTCAATCAACGGCTACGGCTCCTTCAACGGTACGTTTTACCAATATTATTGTAACGAGTGGTGTGCCTAATCCGTTAGTAACGGTTACGGCAAGTCCGAGTTCGGTTTTAGAGAATAGTGGTACAGGTATGGTTTATACCTTTACCCTATCACAAACTGCTGCCAGCAATATGACCATTAATTTTGGCCTAAGTGGCACAGCAACTTTCACTACGGATTACACGCAAACAGGAGCAACGAGTTTTACAGCAAGCACAGGTTCATTTGTGATTCCGAGTGGGAGCAATACTGCAAGTGTAACGATTACGCCTGTGGCAGATGCAACGCTTGAGCCTAATGAAACCGTTGTTTTGTCAGTTGATGTAGGTACGGGCTATGATGCAGGCAACCCCAGTGTTGCCACTGGAACAATAACAAATGATGATATTATAAATGTAAATCCTTTGGTGGTGATTGTAGGAGTTAATCATGGAACGAATCCAGACCCCGACGGAATTAGTTTTGCAGCTAATCAAAATTTAACGGCTGGCACGGAGATTTACTTTACGGATTCTCCCTATAATAATACGACCTTAAATTTTAGTGCCATTGAGTCGGTAACGAAATATACCGTTCCTACAGGAGGTTTAGCCAAAGGACAAGTGGTGTATGTGGTTGAAACAGGACAATTGACCAATGCTTTTACAGTTACTTGCTCGGCGGGATCTAATTGTGGTACTTTTGCCTTTATTTCAGGAGATTTTGCTATTTCGAGCAATGGTGAAGATTTCTACGCTTATACCGATACTGATGGCGACCCAACCAATGGTATCACCGCTATTCATTCGTTGTTTTATACGATAAATGGGGCAATACCCACAGCTGCTAATCCGAATTCAGTTTTTCCAAATGCGGTTGTCGTCAGTGGTTTTGGCAGTAGTTTACCCAATAGAACTGAATACAAATTTGCTACAAGTGAAAGGTCAATACCCATTAACTTAGCCAATATTCAAATTACAGGTAATTATTTGATTGCACAAACTACGCAAGGTTTGTCGGTAATTCCTTTTGCCGCTTTGAATTTGTGTCCAGCCAGTATTACTACAAATCCATCAAATCCAGCAGCTTTTTGTGCGGGTTCAAATACCTCGGTTTTAGTTACCGCAACAGGTAGTGGACTAACATATCAGTGGCAGGTAAATTCAGGGGCTGGTTTTAGTAATATAGCCAACGGCGGTATTTATAGCGGTGCAACCTCAGCTACTTTGACTTTGACCAATGTACCTTTTGCAAACAATGGATTTACCTACCAATGTGTGGTGAATGCTTGTGCAACTTCAACAGCCGCAACTTTGACGGTGAATGCTTTGCCAACCGCAAGCCCAGGTAGCAATACGCCAGTTTGTGTAGGAAGTAATTTGAATTTAACTTCAACGGTTGCCACAAGTTATTTATGGAGTGGACCGAATACATTTACTTCGTCTCAACAAAACCCAGTTATTATTGCAGTTACCTCTGCCGTAGGGGGAACTTATACTTTGAGAGTTACCAATGCCAGTAGTTGTACAGCTACTGCAACAGTTGCCGTAACGGTCAATACAGTACCCACGGCAACAGCCAGCAGTAACTCGCCAGTTTGTGCAGGAAACTCAATCTCTCTCACGGGTAGAGGCGTTGGCACATACTTGTGGACGGGACCAAATGCATATTCATCAACGGCTCAAAATCCAACCATTACGAGTGCAACGGTTTCAGCAACAGGTACTTATACCATTACGGTAACGGGTGCAGGAAATTGTACTTCAACCGCTACAACCGCCGTATTAGTAAATGGCATAACAACTGCCAGCGTAACGCCAAGCACTCAAACGATTTGTAACGGTGGGGCAATTACGACAATTGCGATAACCGGCAATGGTACAAGCTATACATGGACGAGGGATAATACTGGTTCTGTAACGGGTATTGCTGCCAGTGGTTCGGGAGATATATCAGGTTCATTAACCAACACTACGGAAGCCCCAATTACGGTAACATTTACCATTACGCCAGTGAGTATTTGTAATGGAACATCAGTTACAGCAACAGTTGTGGTAAACCCAATTCCAACGGTAACCACCAGCACGCCGAGCCAGTCAATATGTTCGGGGGCAAATATTACGGGCATAACCTTTAATAACCCTGCCCCATTGGCATCATTAGCACCAGACCCATCCTCAGATATTACTCCTGTTGCATCCAAAGAAACGACGGGTATTGGATTGAGTAGCTTTGTTTCAGGAACAGTGTTTAACTGGACAAGAGATAATACGGCTACCGTAATAGGTATTCCAGCGAGTGGTATGGGTAATATTTCAGGAATTTTAACCAACACTACCGCTTCGCCAGTAACGGTTACATTTACCGTAACGCCATCTTTCACCAATGCAGGTACAACTTGTACGGGTACACCCATCACGGTAACGGTAACGGTGAATCCAAATCCACCAACACCCACCATAACGGATGCAGGAACCGCTTTTTGTTCTGGAAGTAGTACCACGCTTACTTCCTCTGCTGACCCCAGTTATACTTCTTACGCATGGGAAAGAAGTTTAACTGGAATAGCGAATCCCAATTCATTTACGGCCTTTGGAGGAACTGCCCAAACGCAAGTTGTTACCACTTCTGGGGTTTATCGTGTGGTTGTAGGCAATCAGTATAACTGTTTCGCTCGTGATACAATTGCCGTGAAATTTGGAGATTTTGTGTTTAGTGGCTCATTGGGTGCTGGCGATGCTCAACAAACGGGAAGAATGTTTCGTGATGGAAATGCCTCTACTTGTGCATCTCCAAAGGCGTACCCTGGTATTTTTACCACATCAGGATCAATATTTTATGATAGCTATACTGTTAATAACCCAACCAGCGCACCCGTTTGTGCTACCATTGGTCTAACCTCGGGTTGCGTAACCTCTCTTTATTCAGCGGCTTATTTGGGTAGTTTTAACCCTACTTCATTGGGTACCAATTATTTAGCGGATCACGGTTCATCATTTCCTAATACGGCATTTTACGAAGCAACGATTCCTGCCAATGGAACCATTGTCGTAGTAGTGCATGAAGTAAATCCAGGGACGGGTTGTAGTAATTATAATTTAAGAGTAGATGTCCCCGGAGCAACGGTGGCACAAACGGCCAGTAGTAACTCGCCCATTTGTGCAGGAAATACTTTGAATCTGACAGGCATTGGTACAGGAACTTATGCTTGGAGTGGACCTAATAGTTTTACTTCAACGGATCAAAATCCAAGTATTGCTAATGCCACCACTTTGGCAACGGGAACTTACACGATTAGTGTAACGAATACGAATGGATGTGTATTTAATGCAACTACTGCGGTTACGGTGAATGCAAATCCAACCGCAACGGCCAGTAGTAGTACGCCAGTAATTTGTGCTGGAAATACCATTTCACTCACAGGTGGTGGCGTAGGTACTTATCAGTGGGCTGGACCAAATACGTTCAGTTCAACGGCACAAAGTCCCATAATTGTAAACGCAACAACCTTATCAACAGGTACTTACACAATTACGGTTACTAATTCGACTAACTGTTCAAGTACAGCAACCGTTGCAGTAATAGTAAATGCCATTCCAACAGCAACGGCAAGTAGTAGCATGCCAGTTGTTTGTGCAGGGAATAATATTTCTCTTACGGGTGGAGGAATTGGTATGTATGCTTGGGCGGGACCAAATGGTTATTCATCAACGGCTCAAAGTCCAACGATAAGCAACGCAACTATTTCAGCAACAGGTACTTATACGATTACAGTAACGAATACCAGTAGTTGTACAAGCACGGCGACGGTTGCAGTAACAGTGAATGCAGTACCAACGGCAACCGCCAGTAATAACTCACCAGTTTGTGCAGGAAATTCAGTTGCTCTCACAGGTGGAGGAATTGGAACTTACCTGTGGACAGGACCAAGTGGCTATTCATCAACCGCACAAAGTCCAACGATTGCCAATGCAACCATCTTATCCTCAGGAGTTTACAGAATAACCGTAACCAATGCTAATAACTGTACTTCAACCGCTACGACTTCGGTGACGGTGAATCCATTGCCAGTAGTAGATACAGGTGCTAATCAAACCATTTGCGAAGGCTCAACGGCATCTTTAACGGCAACTTGTAATTTGCTAACCTTTAACACCACCCTCAGTGGCGCTTCAGAAGTACCAGCTAATGCTTCAACTGCAACGGGTAATGTTTCTGGAACATACGATAAGGTTACCAAACAATTATTATTGACTTTCACTTTCAATGGATTAACCGCTAATGCCTCGGCTGCCCATCTTCACAAAGGGGCAGTTGGCGTAAATGGCCCCGTTCAGATTGGTTTCTCAGGCGTTCCATCAGCAACTTCGGGTAGTTTCACTTATATAGGAACGCTGACCACGACCCAAGAAACGGATTTATTGGCGGGACTTTATTACGCCAATATTCATAACGCCAGTTTCCCAGGTGGCGAAATCAGAGGACAATTAAGTACGGCTTGTGTGGCCAATAATTTTGTCTGGAATCCAGGTAATTTATCAGGACAAACGGTAACGGTTTCACCAAGTGCAGCACAGCTTTATACAATAACGGCAACTAATACTGCCACAGGATGTTCAACCACGGCAACGACCACAGTCAATGTTGATCCAAGACCAGTACCAACCATTGGCAGTAACACTCCCGTTTGTGCAGGGAATACTTTGAACCTAAATGCTGGCGGTGGAACTTCTTACGCATGGAGTGGACCAAATACATTCACTGCAACAGATACAAATCCAAGTATTGCCAGTGTAACACTTTTAGCAACAGGAACTTATACGGTAACTGTTACCAATGTAAATGGTTGTACAAATACGGCAACAACGGCAGTAGTCATCAATTCACTTCCAACGGCAACTGCCAGCAATAACTCACCCATTTGTTCGGGAACTACTTTGAATCTTACAGGCGGAGGCGTTGGTTCTTATTTATGGAGTGGACCAAATACGTTCACTTCAACGGCACAAAGTCCAAGTATTCTATTATCAACAACTTCAATATCAGGGACTTATACAATTTTGGTAACTAATGTGAACGGTTGTACGAGTACAGCAACGACTTCCGTAAACGTTAATCCAGTCGTGACAATTCCAACGCCACAGGCAAATACCCAAATCATCTTTGGAGCAAGTATCACGCTCACGGCAACGGGTTGTTCGGGCGTGAATGATGTGTTGAAATGGTATCAAACTTCCGATAATGCTTTGGCAGTTATACCCGTTTCACCCACGGCAACGACCAATTATTACGCAAAATGTGAAACGACTTTGAACGGAATTACTTGTATTTCTGGAAATTCTACGGATATTACTGTAACAGTGTTATCTCCAAACCCTCCAGTGGCAACGGGAGCTACTAATTGTCTGGGAACAGCCACGACTTTAACGGCCACGGGTTGTTCAGGTGCAGTCGGAACGTTTGTTTTAAAATGGTATCAAAATGCCGATAATGTCTTGGTAACCATGCCCGTTTCACCTTTGGTTTCCACCGATTATTACGCCAAATGTGAACAGACTTTCAATTCCGTAACCGCTGTGAGTGCCAAATCTAACGTGGTAACTTTGACCATTCTCAATCCACCAACGCCTGTGGCAACGGGTGGAATAATTTATAGTGGTCAATCTATTACTTTAACCTCCACGGGTTGCACGGGAACTCTCGGAACATTTACCTTACGATGGTATCAAACTTCGGATAATGGCTCCGTGACCATGCCCGTTTCGCCAACCGTTACGACCCAATATTATACTAAATGTGAGCAAACAGCCAATACCATTACTTGTCTGTCAGCTAAAAGTAATGACGTAACCCTAACGGTGGTGAACCGAATATTTGTCGATATTACTAAAATTGCCGCTCCTATTCAAAATGGTAATTCGTGGGCAACGGCTTACGGTAATCTCCAAACGGGATTGGCTGCTGCAACGACTGGCGTGGAAGTTTGGGTGGCTAAGGGAACTTACAAACCCACTAATACTTCCGACAGAACCGTCTCTTTTAACATTCCAAACGATGTGCTTGTGTACGGAGGATTCTTGGGAACGGAGGATAATTTGATTGACCGTAATTTCAGAACTAATATCTCCATTTTGAGTGGCGATATTGGAGGCCAAAAATTAGCGAGTGATAATTCCTATCACGTGGTCGTGATGAATGGTTTGAGTTCTTCAACCGTTTTGGACGGCTTTACCATTTCGGATGGATACGCCAACTTTGACCCTAACCGAACTTTTTTTGCCCCTAATACACTCGCTCCCACAACTACTACCATTGAAACGGGAGGTGGTATTGTGGTGAAAAATGCGGGAAGTCCGATGATTGTCAATTGTACCGTGACCAATAATGCCGCTGTAACCGGAGGAGGGATTTATGCGGGTGATGCCAGCAAGCCTACCATTAGGTTCTGTAAATTCATGGGGAATCAGGCGGGTTTTGGCTCAGGATTATATTTCCAAGATGGCAGCCATGGAAAAATTGACAACACCTTGATTGCAGGTAATAAAGGCATTGGGGGTATTTATAACAATAACTCAAATCCGATGTTTACGAATACCACATTGGCGGGAAATGGCGGATATAATGGGGGTATTTTCAATGCTTCTTCGCAACCCATAGTTAAGAATTCAATCATTTGGGGCAATACACTCCCTTTCAATGATACCCAATCAATCATCACCTATTCAACCATTCAAGGTGGATATGCAGGGGTTGGCAACTTATCGATGGATCCAAAATTTGTCAACTTAACGCCCGATGGTTTATCACCAAATATTACAGGAGACTATCATTTACAAGCATCTTCTTTGGCAATTGACCGAGGAGACAATGGTGCTATTACCTTAACGGACAAAGACTTGGATGATAATTTGAGAAGATTTTCGGGCGGAAGAGTCGATATGGGAGCCTACGAATTCCAAGCAACATCCACCGCAACGTTGGTCATTAGTGTTGCCACGGGTAATTGGGAATCCAACTCGACTTGGGACATTGGCAGAATACCACAATTGGGTGATTATGTCATTATTGACAACAGTCATGTCATAACCCTTAATACTACGGGAGTCGTTAAAAACTTGGAATATCGAGGTACGGGACAACTTAAACTAAACACAACAACCAGTAAATTAGAAATCGGTTTTTAACTATTATTTACTTATCTCTTCAACATTATTTCTATGAAAACATATCAGCAAAAAGGTAACGAGTCTCTGCTAATTATTAATCAGAAAACATTGAAGAAAATATTACTTCAAAATGTCGTTCTATTAAAAAGTGATGTAAACTATACCACTTTTTACCTGCAACATGGTAAAGAAAAAGTGGTGGCTCATACCTTGAAATTCTTTGAAAATTATCTGGAAACTCGTGGTTTTCTTAGGGTTCACCGTTCTTTTATGATTAATCCAAATTTTGTAAAAGAATACAATAAAGAACAAGAGTATGTGACGATGGAAAACGGTCATAAAGCAACCATTTCCAGAAGACGGAAATCTATGGTAGAAAATCTAAAAAACTGATACCATATTTAAGGATGCGTATTTTAGGGCAGGCCTCGATTTAGTCGAGGCCTGCCTTTTATTTAGTATGTATCCTACTGGAATAGATTATTTAGCAGAATCACAGGTAGGAGAATTTCCATTAGGGAATGCTTAATTATTTTGATTAGGTTTGACACTTTTTCTGTATATTACCTGTCAAATCATTTATCAAACTAAAAATCCCACAATTAATATGAAAAAATTTATGCTATTAATGGCATTCATTGGGTTTCTTTCATCAAACTCAAATGGACAAAATTCAACGGCTCTGAAAGCCAAAATTGCTCAAAAAGCCGAAATACTCGAAGCAAAAGTAATCGCTTGGCGAAGAGACTTTCACCAAAATCCAGAGTTGGGAAATCGTGAATTCAAAACAGCCGAAAAAATTGCAAATCATCTTAAATCATTAGGGATTGAAGTACAAACTGGCGTTGGTAAAACTGGCGTTGTCGGAATCTTAAAAGGTGGAAAACCCGGCCCAGTAGTAGCACTTCGGGCGGATATGGACGGTTTACCGGTAAAAGAGAGGGTTGAAGTTCCGTTTGCTTCTAAGGCAGTAGGCGAATATAACGGGCAACCCGTAAGCGTAATGCACGCCTGCGGACACGATACGCACGTGGCAATTTTGATGGGTACTGCCGAGATTTTGGTAGGAATGCAAAAGGATTTGAAAGGTACAGTAAAATTCATCTTCCAACCAGCGGAAGAAGGAGCTCCCGAAGGCGAAGAAGGTGGTGCCGCTTTGATGATAAAAGAGGGAGTATTAGAAAATCCAAAAGTAGACGTCATCTTTGGTTTACACATTAATGCACAAACTGAAATTGGGAAAATTAAATACCGTCCTGGTGGTACAATGGCCAGTTCAGACTGGTTCAAAATCAAAATTAAAGGAAAACAATCTCATGGTGCATATCCGTGGGCAAGTGTTGACCCTATCGTAACGGCATCGCAAGTAATCATGGGATTGCAAACCATTGTGAGTAGAAATGTCCCTGTTACCGAATCTGCTGCGGTAGTTACCGTTGGGCAGATTAACGGCGGTGTGAGAAGTAATATCATTCCCGAAGAAGTTAATATGAATGGTACAATCCGTACCTTAGACCCTGTTGTTCAAGATATGATTCATGCTCGTATTGCTCAAATTGCCACTAATATTGCTCAAAGTGCAGGAGCTACTGCGGAAGTAAAAATCACTAAAATGTGTCCTATAACTTTCAATGATGCCGCTTTGACTGATAAAATGATACCTACTTTGGAAGGTATTGCGGGCAAAGAAAATGTATCCATCACTCCTGCGGTTACGGGTGCGGAAGACTTCGCTTTTTATCAACAAAAAGTACCAGGCTTATTTTTCTTTTTGGGTGGCGCTCCTAAAGGGAAATTAGAAAGTCAAACTGCTCCCCATCACACACCTGATTTCTACATCGACGAAGGTGGTTTCGTATTGGGCATGAAATCAATGGCAAGTTTAGTAGTTGATTATATGGAAGCTGGAAATGCTAAGTAATTTTCAGCAGGCAGCTTGCAGAAATAGATAACAAAAATAGGAAGGTTTCAACTGAATGAAAACCTTCCTATTTTTTTATAAATCAAAAGCAGTTTTTGACTGCCAACTGCTTACTGAAAAACTAATAACTATCTTCTTCTTTTCTTACGTTTCACCCGGGGAGCAGGCGAATTTGAATTACTGGCTACTGCATCCGAGCTTCTGATTTGTTTAATCCTTTCTTCCAAATCAACAATTACACGAGCCGACATTTCTCTGCTTGCATCATTTGCTTCATTCAAAGATTTGTAAGCCGCTTGCAATTTATCATAATCCGACCCCAACTCACCATATTTTTTACTCAAAGACTCAAAGTTATCCTTTCCATCCTCTTGACATTTCACGTAGTCTTCATTCTTTCTTTTGAATTGGCTTTCCATACTGAAACGGTAACTACTTAATTCAGCATTTTCTTGACGTTCTTTCTGAACTTGAGCTTCCAATCTACGAGCTTGGTCTTGAAGGTCAGTAATTTGTTTTGTATCTTGGCAGCTGGTCAGAAACACAAATATTGTTATTGACAAAAGTGTGGAAATCTTTCTCATAAAATATAAATATTATGGGGTTATCTTATTTTTCTTCTAATTTATTAATTTATTTGTAGAAATCAAAATTACGCCTCTTTTTCCTTTATCACCATATTTTGTTTTGGTTAATTCAATTTCCATCACTTCTAATTTATCAATTTCTTCGGGTTTTACGTACTTAGGTAAATATCCAGCATCTGTTATTTTTCCGTTAATTATGAACAAAGCATTCGTTGGAAAATAAACGAAGTTGTACATTTTTTTACTAATCAAGCAGGTTTATCCATTTTCTCAAAGTTAATTTCAATATCTTCTTTTTGAACAATAGATTATATTATCAAAAAATTAAATTTATCTATAATTTTCATTTCGAGATGATTAACTAAATTTCATCTTCTTCCAACGACCTATCTTCAAAGTTTAGAATTGAATACATCAGCACATCATTTCAGTTGTAGTTTGTAGCAACCAATATGCCATTTATTTTATCAAATGGACATTCTCAATGGATAATTTTTGCGTTTATTCTAATTCATTAATTATGTTACCCATACAAAAATATTTAGGAAATTTTAACAAATTTTTAGGGATAATGGATTCATAATTGTCGTAATTTTAGGGCAATATTTCCTCTTAACAAACCGTTATTATTAATTGTAAAATCTACTTAAACGACAAACTCCCTTTTCGGGCCTCGAATATGAAACGAAATGTACTTTTTGGCATTTTTTTGAGTGGTTTTTCATTAACTACTCTCGCACAATCGTCTGATATTCAGAAGCCTTTCACGATTACGCCCAATATTTCCATCCAAAACTTTGATTGGTTTGAACGCTCTACTGTGGGTAAAGCAGGACTTCAAATACAATTTCAACCAACCAAAAAATTAAACTTAACCATTAATGGAAGTGTGTTTAATAGTTTAGGGAATAGTACAAATTTGAATAGTGATGCTTCAGCAGTAAATACGGCTGACAACGATTTAAAAAATGGAGCCGCTTTTGGTCCAACTGGAATATCAGGTACGGGTAGTGCTGGAATGCCAAAAACGAGTTATCAAGGTGCTTTTGTCAATATTGATGCGGGGATTCCCATAAAATTAGGAGATAGTTCGAGAACAATTATTGAACCTTTTGTGAGTATCGAAGGGAAAATTTGGAGTCGTTCAGCCGATTATGGAACGGAGGGAAATCCCTTAATTTATGAGGAGAAATACAAGTTTTTGTCGCCCGCTTTGGGAGCGAAATTGAGTTATAATACCAAATCAAAAGTCAAATTAAGCCTTAGAATATCAGCGAGTTATCCTATTATTTCAAAATTAAAAACGGATTCAAAAAACCTGGCAAATTCCAATGCAGAAATTGATTTAACCAAGTGGCTTTCACCGTCCGTTGAGTTGGGCGTGAGGGTTAAAAAAGTAACCCTAAAACTCCGCTACGAAAGAATCAATATTGGAACGGCTGATTCAATCAGAGGTTGTTCACCTAATGTCAATGTAACGGGGCTTTCTATTGGATATGATTTTTAAGCAAAAAATAGCATTTTCAATTTAAAAATCTTTTCTATAAAGCCTACGTTCCCTATATATCTATGTGTTTGCACCTTTAATCGCCTCATAATCAGTTTTTAAACGTCCAACTTCACGAGCCAAAAAGGTTTGTAATTGTAGATTAAATTCATGTTGCTCTTCTTTATTCAAAGAGGCATAAAAATCCTTTAATTCTTGATTAATGGCAGCTCGTTCTTCGCCAGAAGATGCGTTGATAGAACGTGTATGATATTTTTTGAAGTTGAAATCCATGTTATTAAAATTTAAGACCACAAAGTTAATTCACTTTGTCGTAACTTTGCACCTTAATTTTAAAAGAGATAGTCTATTTCATCACGAAAAGCTCATGTCTCATCGTTCAAAGCGCACAGCTTTTTCAAATGAAAACTAAAACACAATTAAAAAATAAAGTCAATATCGTTACCCTTGGGTGTAGCAAAAACTTGGTGGATTCGGAAGTAATTTATACCCAACTGAAAGGCAACGGTATGAATGTGAGCCACGAATCTAAGAAGGATGATTCTAATATTGTTATCGTAAACACCTGTGGTTTTATTGATAATGCCAAACAAGAATCGATTGATACTATTCTCCGATACGTGGATGCCAAAGAAGCAGGTATGATTGACAAATTATACGTAACTGGCTGTCTTTCACATCGTTATAAAGATGAATTAGAAGCTGAAATTCCTTTGGTAGATGCTTTTTTTGGTACAAATGAATTGCCAAGATTGTTAAAAACCCTCAAAGCAGATTACAAACATGAGTTGATGGGTGAACGTCTTTTAACCACGCCAACGCACTACGCTTACCTAAAAATTGCCGAAGGTTGCGACCGTCCTTGTTCATTCTGTGCTATTCCATTGATGCGTGGTGGACACGTTTCGAGAACGATTGAAGACTTGGTTGTTGAAGCAAAATCGTTGGTGAGAAGAGGAACAAAGGAATTAATTTTAATTGCCCAAGATTTAACTTATTACGGTTTAGATATTTATAAAAAACGTAATCTTTCTGAATTATTAGAACATTTTTCGGATATTGAAGGCTTGGATTGGATTCGTTTGCAATATGCCTATCCAGCGGGATTTCCGATGGATGTTTTGGACGTAATGAACTCAAAACCAAATATTTGCAAATATTTAGATATGCCTTTGCAAAGTGGTTCAACGGAAATTTTGAAAAAAATGCGTCGTGGAATTACCCGTGAGAAAACCGAAGATTTAATCAACGCCATTCGTGATAAAGTGCCTGAAATAGCTTTGAGAACAACACTAATTGCGGGACATCCAGGGGAAACCGAAGCGGATTATGAGGAAACTTATCGCTTTGTAGAAAAAATGCGTTTCGACCGTTTGGGCGTTTTCACGTACTCGCACGAAGACCAAACCCATTCTCATTCTTTTGAAGACGATGTGCCAACCGAAGTGAAACAAGAGCGTGCCGATGAAATTATGGCTTTGCAACAGGATATTTCGATGGAGTTGAACCAAGCAAAAATTGGTAATACTTATAAAGTTTTATTTGATAGAAAAGAGGGAGGAAATTTTATTGGAAGAACACAATTTGATTCGCCCGAAGTTGACAACGAAGTACTTATTCCAGCAAAGCAATTTGTAAGATTAGGAGATTTTGCTAATGTAAAAATCAATAAAGCCGAAGAATTTGATTTGTACGGCGACTTAGTTTTGTAGTAATCTAACTTGCTATCAATCAGTAAATTATAATAGATTCAAACATAAACTAATTCCTAACGGATACTTAGATAACATTAGTCTATTTAAGATTCAATGTTAAAATCCTTACAGAAATCATTTCTATAAGGATTTTTCTTTTAGTGTAACTTTCTTTGGTTTTTAATGGTTATCAATAGATATGAATCTTCAAATAAACATTCTAAACAGAAAATCATGCACGCAAATCTCGGAATTCCTCACCCACATTTACAAGCCGTTGCCCTTGAATTAAATAAATTATTAGCTGATGAATTTGTGCTTTACGCCAAAACTCGTAATTATCACTGGAATGTGGAAGGCAGTAATTTTATGGAAATGCACAAATTATACGAAGGTCAGTATGAACAATTAGACGAAATTATTGACAATGTTGCCGAGCGTATCCGTACTTTAGGGCATTATGCAGAAGCCCGTTTAAATGATTATACTCGTTTAACCAATTTGGAAGAGCAAGAATATACTACAGAACAAAAGGCTCAATTACAGAATCTTTTAGCAGACCACGAAACGATTATCAAGGAATTAAGAAGAATGGCAACACTGTTTGCTGATGAACATAAAGACCTCGGAAGTAGCGATTTTGTAACGGGCTTGATGCAAGAACATGAGAAAATAGCTTGGTTTATTCGATCATATTTAAAATAAAAACTAATCCAAAAGCGCTACAGAAATAATTTCTGTAGCGCTTTTTAAATTTATTCAGTATAATTACGCTTCCATTTTAGCAACAATTTCCTCAGAAATACCTACTGAACAGAATCCTCCGTCGTGAAAAAGGTTTTGCATCGTTACTTTTTTCGTCAAATCCGAAAATAAAGTAATTACATAGTCCGCACATTCATCCGCCGAAGCATTTCCTAATGGCGACATTTGATTAGCATATTCATAAAACGCATTAAAACCAGAAATCCCCGTTCCTGCTGATGTTTTCGTAGGCGATTGCGAGACAGTATTTACTCTCGTTCCATTTTTCTTGCCATATACGTATCCATACGAACGAGCAATTGATTCTAACATCGCTTTTGCTTGTGCCATATCCGTATAATCAGGAAATGAACGCTGAGCCGCAATGTATGATAAAGCCACTACCGAACCTTGCTCATTTATTGCGTCCATTTTATCGGCAACTTGCAACATTTTGTGAAAAGAAAGAGCCGAAACATCCAATGATTTCAAGAACCATTCGTAGTTCAAATCACCGTAAGGGCGTTTTTTGCGAATATTAGCACTCATTCCGATTGAATGCAGAACGAAGTCAATTTTACCACCCAATGCCTCCATCGAACCTTCATAAAGTTTCTCTAAATCCTCGACTGATGTTGCATCGGCAGGGATAATTTTTGCTTCACATTCTTCGGCTAATGTATTGATTTCGCCTAAACGCATCGCAATTGGTGCATTTGTTAGCGTAAAAATTGCCCCCTCCTGTTTGGCACGTTGAGCCACTTTCCAAGCGATTGAATTAGAGTCTAATGCTCCCGAGATGATTCCTCTTTTTCCTTTTAAAAGTCCGTATGACATGATTTTATTGTGGATTTTCGACGAAAGCCGTCATTTTTTTATCAAGATTTGTTTACAAAAGTACGGAGTTTTTACAAGAAAAAACAAAAAAGTCGCTCAGTGAAAATCATAGAGCGACTATTACTTAAACAAAACTAAATTTATCTCACGCAACGGGTTGAAACCCGTTGTTAATATGTGGGTCGTCCCGATGGGACTTTTACAAACGTATCTTATAAAAGTCCCATCGGGACGACCCACATATTAAGGAGGTAATTTATTGCCTTCTTGAGTTTACTTTATCGTCAACGTTCCTGAACTTACTCTCATCGTTACTGGAATTCCACCGCCATTTAATGTGCCTTTTATGGATGTTTTTTCGGTGTCACCTTTAAAATTGTAGAGTGTTCCCGTATTGATTTTTTGAGCCGAACAATTTAAATCCACTCCTTTGTTCATGGGTATTTTCACAGTCATACTTCCCGATGAAACACTGAGATTCAAGTACTTACCTAATTCTAAAATTTCCGCATCCAAACTACCTGCACTGGTAACAGCTTCTAACGTGCCATAAATTTCACGCAACACAATTGAACCGCCCGAAGTTTTTACCAGAGATTCACCTCTCAACTCAGTAGCTTTGATGCTTCCGCCCGAGGTAATGGCGCTGATTGTTCCTTTCAAAGCATCTAAATTAATGCTTCCACCCGATGTTTTTAGGTCAATATCGCCATCGAGGTCATTGGCAGAAATACTACCACCCGAGGTTTTCAAGTCAATGTTTCCCGAACAATTATCAGCTGAAATACTTCCTCCTGAAGTGATGAGTTCTATTTTATTTTTGCAATTTTTAACCGAAATACTTCCGCCCGATGTTCTACCAGAGGCATTTCCTGTAATTCCTTTTACGGAAATACTACCACCAGAAGTATTCAAATCTGTAGTAATTTTTTCAGGTACAAAGGCTTTAAATGCAATACTGAGCGATCTTTTGCCCCAATTATTGGTTTTATTTTTCGAGAAAGCTACAATCGCATTTCCCTCTTGCGTAACACGCAATTCATAGTTTTTTAAACGTTCTTCCAATTCTTCTTTACTGAGGTCATCGTTTCCATTATTTCCCCGAATATATACTTCAATTTTAGCTTCAGAATCTGTTGAACCCACAACGGTAAGGCTACCGCCCGAAGTAGTCATTTTCAGATTCTTAATGGCATTTGCCGAAAATGATTTAACCATATAAGGTTTGTCGGTATCTTTCTGAGCTATAATAGCAAAAGAGACCAATAGAATGGCGAAAATTGTATTAAGTATTTTCATGATTTGTGAAGGTTTTATGATGCTTTTTGATAAGATGCGTTTGTCGATTAATAAGTTGCACGAATAATTTTTTATTCACGCAAAGTCGCAGAGACGCAAAGAAAATCTAAGAATAAGTCTTTACGTGTTTAAACTTCTTTACTCCTCTGCCACTTTGCCTCTTCGCCACTTTACACAAAATCAAACCACCCTCCCATCCAATAAATTGACGATTCTACTACCAACAGCGGCATTTTTTTCTGAATGTGTTACTTGCACAATCGTTACGCCTTCTTGATTCAAAGTTTTGAATAAATCCATAATTTCTTCGCCTTGTTTAGAATTTAGATTGCCCGTTGGTTCATCCGCTAAAATTAAATCTGGCTTGGTAATGACAGCTCTCGCAATGCCTACTAATTGCTGTTGTCCGCCCGATAATTGATTAGGAAAAAGGTCTTTTTTACCCACAATATTAAATCTATCCAACACATCAGCAACCATGGCTTTTCGTTCAGACGAACCGATGCCATGATACAACAAAGGTGTTTCGATATTTTCATAAACCGTCAATTCATCAATCAAATGATAGGCTTGAAAAACGAATCCGATGTGTTTTTTATAAAGCTCAGCTCGTTGTTTCTCCTTGATATTCAGCACGTTATTGCCTAAAAAAAGATATTGTCCTTCATTGGGTTCATCCATCATACCCATCACGTGCAAGAGCGTTGATTTGCCCGAACCCGAGGGTCCCATGATAGAAACGAACTCGCCTTTTTGGATTTCGAGACTCACATCACGAAGCACAAAAGCACGGTTTGCACCCGAATTATACCAGCGGAAAATGTTTTTGAGTTGTAGCATGATTTTGTTATATTTGAAGAAATAAATTTTAAGATTATGGAATTATTAATAGAAAACGAGATTTCACAATACGAACTCGAAAGAAATAAACCGATGCCAAGTAAAAACCACTCAATTGTTCAAGGAAATCTTACAACAGAAATAAATATTCTTTATCGCAAACAATTTACCTTAATGCCTGAGGTTGAGATATCTATGCCTGAAAAGCCTAATTGTGTTCCTGATATTGCAATTTATCCAAAATTAAAATTCAATTTTTTGGATGATGAAATTGCTATGACCGAAATGCCTCTAACAGCTATTGAAATCGTGTCACCTTCACAATCAGATAATGATATTCTCAAAAAAATCAACCGTTATTTCAATGCTGGCGTTAAATCTTGCTGGTTTGTATTGCCAGGTTTTAGAGCCATTTCTGTATATTCATCCATTAATAATTATGCGTTTTTCACTTCTGAAATGACTTTAATAGACCCAGCTACGGGTATTGAATTACCTTTAGGGGATATTTTTAGTTAATATAGTGAAAATGCTATGCCAAATATTTAATCTATTGATTATCAGATATTTGAATATTTTTTATAATTTAAAAACTGTTCGCTTTTGATACAATCATGTTCGATAATGGACGACATCAAAAAGACGGCATCACTTCACGCAATACCGTCTCTAGGTTCTTCTACTGTATAAAATTTGGTTTCTAATCAATCAACTTCTGTCTAACAAAATTCACCTCTTCCCGCACGTCAACTATTTGAGAAATCTTCATCAAATCTCCCAATAATTTCTTCAAAAAAGCTTGATGACTTTCAGATTTTTCGTTGAAAGAACGGTGATTTAAAGAGGTTTGAATTGAAGTCCATTCTTGGGTAAAATCCTTTAGATTTTCATCAAAATAAGTCTCCGTAAATTTCTCAAAAATATATTGTTCCGCTACTTCATTGGGATGAATTAAATCCGATTTATAGAAACGATAATCACGTAAATCATCCATCATTATTTCGTAGGATGGAAAATACTCAACTTCCTCATAATCAGTATTTAAGTAATGACAAGCCGCCCTCAAAATTGATTTCGAAACTTGATTTTCTGTTACGCCATCTTTGGTATGTCGCACGGGTGAAACCGTTAGAATTATCCTCAAATCTGGATTAATTTCCTTTAATTCTTTATGTAAAATCGAAAATCCTTTACAAATATCTTTCACGCTCAAAAGTTCTTTTTCAAACAAACTATTGGGCATTTTATGACAATTAGCTACGTGAATTTGTTGGTTCAGCAATTTGTAAATAAAGGCCGTTCCAAAAGTAATAATTAGATGATTTGTGGTAGGAAGTTGGCAATTGATAGCAAAAATGGTTTGGTTAATTTGCTCCTTTAAATTTTCCTTTGAATTACTGATAAATTGAGAATGAAAATCATAGTGAAACCACATTTTTTGGTTTTCAACGTACAAGCGTTCATCCCCTCCCTGATAAGAAGGTGAGAGAATTTTAAAGATTGAAAGCGGATTAAAAAGTGTTCCGAAGGGATTAACTAATACGTCTAATTTATTGTTTCTCAGTTGATTGCCCACTACATCCGCAAAACAAGAACCCAACGTTAAGGTTTGAGAATCAAGCGAAATTTTATGCTTCGATGGTGGAATTTGGAAAGTTGTTCTAAAATTTTGCATGTTGTTTTTTTGGGAGGAACTTCCTAAAAGTTTTATGGAATAAATTTAATTCATTTATCTTTACACAGTCCAAAACAAAAAGGGATAAAAAGAAAAAGAAGAATTTAATTTCCTCTTTATCTTTTCATCCCTTCTTCCTTTTTTCCTGAATTTTATCTCTCTTTCACCGTAAATTTCAACGTATCGGCATTAATACCCGTGAAAATACCCAATCCGTTGGTGATGGTTGTTGGAGGCGTACTGATGTTCTGTGACGTCGTTCCTGAGGTATTATACAGCGCAACATAGTCTGGATTAACTTTCAAAAGGACGATGTTGTATTTTCCGAAATATAAAAACTGTTGAGAACGCAAAGTGGTAGTAACTCCCTGCACTGGCTGGCTTCTGAAACGACGTTGAAAATTATTTACCGTGGTCGAACTCGTGGTTGGTAAGGTAATAATTAAGTCTGGTTTTGTTTCAACATTATCCGCCACTACAAAATGATATTCATTACTTGGATTAGACCAAGTTAAATTAACTTCTTGGTTTCCATCGACATTTCTTCCAAAACCACCCGTTGTGGTAATAACTTGTCGAGTACGAACGATAGATGCCAAATCCGAAGTCAAACTTACAGGTTTTGTTGGAATAATAGTACTGGCAGAGACAACTTTTCCATTATAGCTAAATGATAATGCGTACGTTACGCCAACTTTTAATCTCACGTTATCATCTGATTTATATAAAGTATCTTGAAACGGTTTCAGAAGATACGTTTTGCCATCCCCTATTACTGTAATATTCAAACCCGAAATAAAGGTTTCAACATTTGTTACATCTTCGCTGTACGCAATTTCTTTTTTTACTTTTATCGTGATGGGTTGATTTGGGATTAAATAGCCCTCAACAATTGCTTTTGCTCCGCCAGGAATGCTTGCATTGTCCTTATCACAAGAGGTAAAAAGCCCAATTCCTAACCCTAAAATAGCGACAAAAAAGTAAGCTTTTTTATATGTTGAATATGATTTCATTGCTTCAATTTGATAGTTTGATTTTGTGTAAATTTGAAACACATAAAACCAAAAATATTTTTAATAATTAAAAAATTCTTACTCTTTTTTTATAATCTATTAACTATTTAAACTTATAAGTAAACGTAATATTTGGGGTGAAGCCTAAATAATTTACATCCGTTATTGATAAATATTTTTGATTGGTGGTTGCATCAGTAACAGTTTGGTATTTTTTGTACCAAACATTTGTACGTCCATAAAGATTGTACAACGATAAACCGATACTTCCATGCCCGAAGTTGTAAGTCGCTGAAACATCCATACGATGGGCTGCTGGCAAACGGTTTCCATTCGTGGTTGACGGGTCGGTAAAATCTTTTTCTGAACCATCTAATAGTTTTACGGTATAACCACCTACAATAGAAGTATAAGGCTTTCCAGTGGCGTAAATCCAAGTAGCTCCTAAATCCCAACGTCCTAATTTATAAATATTTACCGATTTGAATTCATGCCTAACATCAAAATTTGACGGGAATGGATCTGGCGAGAATTGCAAAATAGTTTTTTCAGATTTTGCTAAGGTATAACCTACCCAACCCGTATAATCACCAAATTTCTTTTGAACCAAAAAGTCAATTCCTCTCACTTTACCCGTTCCATTAAAGAAAGTTTCTTGGGCTAAAAGACCTCGACCAATCTGCGGAGCAAATCGTAAAGTATAACGAGAATCATTGTCAATGTCTTTTACGTAGCCTTCAACGTCAAAAAGGTAATCATCCAATTCGTAACTAAATCCTAAAATATAATGTCTGGAAGTGGTAACGGGCAAATATGAATCGTTGGCTAACACCCAGAAATTACGACTACCGTTTGAAATATCTTCACGTTCAACTTGTTTGGCAAATTGGTTATAAATTCCCCAAGCACCTTTAATTTTCAAACGGTCGTTTACCACAAAACTCGCCGATAAACGTGGTTCGAAATAAGTCTTTGCGGTTGGACTAAAGTACGAAGCTCTAATACCCCCTTTCACCGTCAATTTTCCTAAATGTGCTTCATCCTGTAAATAAGCAGCCAATAAGGTTCCTTGGTCATGTTTGGCAATAATTTGAATCGTATCATTTTGGCTATAGGTATAATCAATATTCAATCTATTGGCTTGCACACCAAAAAGTACATTATTTTTAGGAGAAGTTTTATATTCTACATCAAATTTTGCGGAGAAATCTGTCAAATTATTCGATTCTAATGAACCGAATTTAACCGTTTGTATTTCCGTTCCACGAATAAAGCTGGCCGAATTAGTGTTATCTCTATTACTGAAAAAATTAGAATAACTTACCAATGTGTTGGTGTAAAATTTATCACTCCAACGCTTAGACCATTTTAAACTTGAACCTGTATTTCCCCATTTTGAAAGGTCGGTATTACTAAAACCGCCATTTCCTCCAAATGGCGAAGTTATGTTCTGTGAATTATCTAACACATCGTCCCCATTATAAACACTCAGAGAAATATTCTCATTTTCTGATGGTTTGAAAGTTACTTTTCCATTCAAATCATAAAAATAAGAACTCGCTGTTTGGCTACTCTGCAATTGACGACGACCACCTCCACCAAGTTGTGCATTGGTACTGCTTGAATTGAAGGTATCAAATATTTTGTTATAAAGTGGTCCTGCCCATGAACGTCTGCCTGCTACCGAGAACGTTAAGCGTTTATCTTTATTCAGAATTGGTCCTTCAGCCCAAAAATTGGCACTTAATAAGGTAATGTCTCCGCCAAAATTTCTTTCACGTTTATTACCGTCCTTACTGGTAATTTCCACTACGGAAGAAATACGTCCGCCAAATTTGGCATCAAAACCACCTTTGTAAAGTTGAACATCTTTGATTGGGTTTGAGTTAAAAGCCGAAAAGAATCCATATAAATGGTCTACGTAATAAACGGTAAATCCATCGTACAGAACCAAATTCTGGTCGGGCGTTCCCCCACGTACATACAAACCCGAAGACGATTGATTGGCAGCACTAATTCCTGGCATTAATTGAAAAGCACGGAATATATCTTTTTCACCAATATTTGGCAATTTTGCAATGTTTCGAGGAGTCATTTTAAACATACCGATGGTTTCGGCAGCTTTCAAAACTTCGGTTTTTTCACCTTTCACCACTACTTCATCCAATTCAGCGTTATCAGGTTCCATCTCAATAGTTACACCACTAATAGGAGCATCCGGTACGAGTTTGATGGTCGTTGTGATGTATCCGATATAACTCAAAATCAAGGTTGTGGTATCCGTTGGTACTTTCAATAAAGTAAAATATCCATCCACATTACCCTGCGTACCTGATTTGTTGCTTCTAATGGAAACATTTACAAAAGGCAATGGCTCAGAAGAACGTGCATCAATTATTTTTCCCGTAAACGTGAAACCGTATTTGGTAGGAGGCTTATTAGAAGCACGATTATTAACAATGGCTATTTTAGGACGTTCGGCTTGAACTTCTCCCACCTTCACTTCTGGCATTGGCATATTTGGCGCAACGATTGGGCTTACGCCCGCATTACCACCATAATACGTACCACTGTTATAACTACTTTTCACATAGACTTTTTGATCTTTTGAAATGATATTTACCACTTGGTTATCATCTACGTAGAATTTTAATCCAGAACCTTTCAAAAGTCCTTTCATCCCTTCTTCCACAGTCATATTGTCGAACCAAAAACTGGCATAAACGCCTTTCACTTTTGTTGGTTCATATTTGAATTTTACGCCTGTCTTTACTTCCAAATCTTGCAAGATTTCAACTAATTGACGATTATTGTAAAATTCATCTTTGATGGTAACCCCCGTAGAAGTAGTTATCTGCGAAAATCCCCTCAACGAGAACAATAATATGGTGGTTAATAAAAAAAGTTTTTTCATTATAATTATTTATTGAAACGAATACAAAGTTAGGGCAATCTTTCCAGAAATTGCCATGCCATAAGTTAATACTCAAGAAGAGAAAGGGATTTTCTACGGATAATACGTAAAATTGAAGTTAAATATTGTTAAAATAATGTTTAGCTTTGAGTTGTGAGCAATGAGATTTTGAAAAGTTGCAGAAGCGCATCTTGAAATCGTTTTAATTTTATGAATTGAAATGGTCATATAAACTTATTGCTCAAAACTCATTGCTCAAAGCTAATTATTGTCCAATCAACTTAAAAAATTCCTCCGAATAGCTTTCACTAATTGGAATTTGGGCAGCCCCAATTTTTATTTTCAGATTTCGAATAGATTCTATTTTATCTAGTGAAACAATGAATGATTTATGCACACGAAAAAATTCGGAAGATGGCAATTTTTCCTCGATTGCTTTCATCGTCATGCGAGTTACAACAATTTTATTAGAAGAATTAAGATGAATTTTAACGTAATCTTTCAATCCTTCGATAAAATTAATCTCATCCGTTTTTATTTTAACTAACGAATAATCAGCATTAACGAATATCGTAGAATTTTTAGGTTCGTCGGCAGGTTCAATTATGAGGCTTTTTTGCTTTAAATTATGTAATGTATATGCTTTGTTGACGGCTTTCAAAAAACGCTCAAAGTCGATTGGTTTTAATAAATAGTCAATCACATTCAAGTTAAACCCTTCTAAGGCATATTGTTTATAAGCCGTCACAAAAATCACCATTGGGCTATTTGGTAGGCTTTGCAAAAATTGCACACCCGTAATTCCTGGCATTTGAATGTCTAAGAAAATTAGGTCAATTTCCTGATTTTGAAGCACTTCCATCGCTTCGAAAGGGTTTTTACACCGTTTCACAAGATTCAAGAAGGGTACTTTATGGATATTGTCCTCAATCAAATCAAGGGCAAGATTTTCGTCATCGACGGCTATACAGTTGAGCATTTTTTATTACTTAATTTATCCAATTACCAATTTAATTACATAAACATCATCTTCATTTTTAATGGTAAGTTGGTGATTATCAGGATATAATAATTCTAATCTCCGCTTTACATTATTCAATCCAATGCCTGATGCACTATCCTTTACCTCCTTGAATTGTCGGTTTACTTTATTTTTGACTTCAAAAATTAAACGGCCGTTTTCAGTACGCAAATTAATATCAATCGTTGGGTTTAGAATCATTCCTACCCCATGTTTAAACGCATTTTCCACGAAAGGTATCAACAACATTGGCTCAATAGATTGCGATTCATCCAAATGATTATCGCTAAAATTTATCTCAATATCATCCCCAAAACGCAGTTGTTGCAGTTCAATATATGCTCTTAAATATTGGCTTTCACGATCAATCGTAACTTTGGCATCGTCTGATTCGTACAACATATAACGCATCAAATCGGAAAGTTTCACTACCACAGGCTCAACCCTTTCAGGTTTTCTACGAGACAATGAAACGATACTATTCAACACATTAAAAATAAAGTGTGGACTAATCTGTGAACGTAAAAAAGATAATTCTGATTTCAATTTCTCCGTTTCCTGTTCCTTTTTTTCTTGCTCGCTCTTCAAATTATTCGAAATAAGTCGATAAGCCGTACTGATTGCCAAGAAAAATAATAATTGAAAAGTTGGTCCAGTGCGTGGAACGTACTGATTTTTAAAAAATAAGAATGCAATTAAAGAATTAAACAGAAATATTAAAACAATCAAACCCAATGCAGTTATTAAATAAGCCCAAATTCTTTTTTTTTGAAAGACATTGGGTATTAATATCTCACTGTTGATATAGAAAAAAGGGATATTAATAAAGGCAAAAAAAGCAAAAAATTGGGTAACAGTTAATCCTTTTTCATATTGAATTTTGGGAGCCCCTGGTACCATAGGTGCAGGTGCTAAGAGAAACGGCAAAGCCAACACAAAAGCCCAAAAGGCAAAGTGCAAGAAAATGATTTGATATTTTGGCAGTGTGGTCGGTTGCATTGGAATGATTTTTTTACAAATCTAACGAATTTAGGCTTTCAGAAAAATAGATTCGTACGTGCAATTCATTTCTGCCGACCATTCGAGTTTTTTAGGCGATATAAATACAAAAAGGGTTTCTGAAATATTCCAGACCCCCTTTTTGATATCAAGAAACCCCTCTTTACAAAGTACGTTTCAATTCTTTCATTTCGTAACATTCAACTACATCGCCAATTTCAATATCGTTGAAATTCTTGATTGATAGACCACATTCGTAGCCAAATTTAACACTCGCTACATCGTCTTTGAAACGTTTTAAGGCTGAAATCTCTCCTTCGTGAACTACCACGAAATCACGAATAATACGAATTTTATCCGAACGTTTCACCGTTCCATCCAATACGTAAGAACCTGCAACCGTTCCAACTTTCGTAATTTTGTAAACCTCACGAACTTCAATATTTGCCGTAACAACTTCCTCAAATTTAGGCGCTAATAAGCCTTCCATCGCATCACGAACATCATCAATTGCTTGGTAGATGATTGAATAAGTACGTATTTCGATTTGCTCATTCTCTGCCAAACGGCGGGCGTTTGTACTTGGACGAACTTGGAATGCCACAATCACCGCATCGGAAGCCGAAGCTAACAATACATCTGATTCTGAAACTTGTCCAACTCCTTTGTGGATAATTCTTACTTGTACTTCTTCGGTTGATAGTTTCAATAATGAATCCGATAAGGCTTCTACTGAACCATCCACGTCACCTTTCACAATTACGTTCAATTCTTTGAAAGTACCAATTGCCTTACGACGACCAATCTCTTCCAACGTAATGTGCTTACGAGTACGTAATGATTGTTCACGGATAATTTGTTCACGTTTGTTGGCAATTTCACGTGCATCACGCTCATTTTCCATTACGCTCAATTTATCACCCGCTGCTGGCGCTCCACCCAAACCTAATACTTGTACTGGAATTGATGGACCAGCTTCTTTTAATTTATTTCCACGATAATCGAACATTGCTTTCACACGTCCGTAGTGAGCTCCTGCGAGCATCATATCGCCAACTTTCAAAGTTCCAGCTTGTACCAAAATATTAGCAACGTATCCACGACCTTTATCCAATGAGGCTTCAACAACCGTACCGATGGCACGTTTATTAGCATTGGCTTTCAAGTCTAACATTTCTGCTTCGAGCAATACTTTTTCTAACAATTCATTAACCCCCGCTCCTGATTTAGAAGAAATCTCTTGCGTTTGATATTTACCACCCCATTCTTCAACAAGAATGTTTTTGATAGATAATTGTTCACGAATTTTCTCCGTATTTGCACCTGGCTTATCTACTTTCGAGAAGGCAAACACAATTGGCACACCTGCAACCATTGCGTGATTGATAGCTTCTTCCGTTTGTGGCATCACCGCATCATCCGCTGCAATTACGATAATGGCAACGTCAGTTACTTTCGCCCCCCTTGCACGCATGGCTGTAAAGGCTTCGTGACCAGGCGTATCTAAGAATGTTACTCTTCTACCATCATCTTGTTTCACAGAGTATGCTCCAATATGTTGGGTGATACCCCCTGCTTCACCTGCTGCAACTTTCGCACGACGGATATAATCAAGTAAAGATGTTTTACCATGATCCACGTGACCCATAATCGTTACGATTGGGGCTCTTGGTAATAAATCTTCTGGTGAATCTGGTTCGTCTGGAACTGATGAATCAATTTCTTCTTCGGCTGATACAAATTGTACTTCAAAACCGAATTCTTCCGTAATCAAAGCGATTACATCAGCTTCAAGGCGTTGATTTATCGAAATGAACATACCCAAACTCATACAAGCCGAGATAACTTCATTAATCGAAACATCCATCATCGAAGCCAATTCAGAAGCTGAAATATATTCAGTTACCTTTAATACTTTTGCTTCTTCGTCTTCCGCTAATTGACGTTGTTCATTTCTATCAGCACGGAATTTACGTTTTTCACGACGTTCCTTCGCTCCAAAGTTCGACTTATTAGACTGTCCTTGCAGACGAGCCATTGTTGCCTTAATTTGGTCTTGAATTTGCTTTTCAGTTACTTCGCCTTTTGGAATTGGTTTAGCTCCAGGAGTTGTGTTTGTATTCGCACCACCTTTATTACCTTTATAATTAGGACTATGTCCAGTTCTGTGGTTATTGCTATTACCGCCTCCACCTTGTCCTGGCGTAGTATTTCTCGTCCCAGTTCCAGGAGTGACTACTGGTTTTGGTGCATTTGGATCAACTGGAGCGCCATCCTTTTTCGGACGAGGCACCCCTCTTTCATTACGAATTTCAGTTTCTGTAACTTTTGCTCCACCAGGCTTATCAATACGTTTCCGTTTCTTCTTGTTATTATTATTATTGTTATTGCGGTTGTTCCCACCACGTGGTGTTTCAACGGGTAATTCAATCTTACCCAAAACTTTCAATCCTCGCAATTGCTCGCCTTTTGCTTCGATTAATTCAACTGATGAAGTATCGTCAGGAATGGCATCATTACGACCCAATTTCTGAACTTTATTATCGACTGGTTGAGCTGGCTTTTGATTGTTTTGAATACTACCAACGCCAATAGGAGTTCCAATAGCTTGACGACTTGGAAGGACTTGATTAATTCCTCCTTGTGGTCTTATTGGTTGATTATTATCTCTATTTTGTGATCTTGGACTGTTATTTCCTTGACCTCCACCTTGTTGTCTGTTTGGGTTTTGGCTATTATTTCCCTGACCTCCACCTTGTGGTCTGTTTGGATTCTGGTTATTATTTCCCTGACCTCCACCTTGTGGTCTGTTTGGATTCTGGCTATTATTACCTTGTCCTCCACCTTGTGGTCTTGGTTGATTTTGGTTATTTTGCTGCTGAATTTTAGGAGCATCAACAACAGGTTTCGTAGCTTCTACGACTACTGGTTTTGGTACTTCTATTTTCACTTGCTCAACGATTTTTGGTGTTTCTACCACTACTGATTTCGCCTCTTCAATCTTAACAGGCTCTACGATTTTTGGTATTTCTACCTTTGATGTTTCTATCACTACTGGTTTCACCTCTTCCACCTTCACGGGCTCAACGGCTTTTGGTGCTATTGCTGGTTTCACCTCTTCGACCTTCACAGACTCTACGGTTTTTGGTACTTCTACCACCGCTGCTGGCTTTACTGGAATAACATTTCCTTTAGCGTCCAAATCCATTTTACCCACTACCTTGAAAGGAACCTCAGCTTTCACTTCAATTTTTTCAGGTTCTACTGCCTTTTCAACGCTCGGTGCTTCCGTAACAACTGCAACTGATTCAGTTTTTGGTGCATTACGTGAATACAAAGGCATATAATCATCGTCCTGTCTTTTTACAGGGACAAAAACTTCTTCCTCCGAAGCCTTTTGATTGGCAGGAGAAGATTCTTGCAAAAGACCGCTTGCCCCAAATTCCTTGGCAACGATTTTTAGTTGTTCAAAATTTAACTTAGCGTTGGGATTGTTCTCGACCTTATGACCCTGCACAGAAAGCTTTTGCACGATGGTTGAGGTACCCACGCCAATTTGCTTTGCCACAAGGCTCAAACGCATCATTTTGTCTTCTGTCATACTTGTTAATTGATACTTTTCTATAATGTTATTTGTTGTAATTGTGTATTAGAGTGACTGAGCCGAAGGAATTGGGTGGGAAAACTAAATGGTCGATACACTCAGTCACTCTATCACACAATTACTTTTTAAACTTATTCAAACTCGGAACGTAGGATTGTTAAAATGTCGTTCACCGTTTCTTCTTCAAGTTCAGTACGGCGAATTAATTCTTCGCTGTCCAATGCCAGAACTTGTTTGGCAGTATCCAAACCGATTTTGTGTAATTCAAGAATCACCCAGTCTTCGATTTCATCAGAGAATTCTGTTAAGTCCACGTCTTCATCGTCCACCTCTGATTCTTTAATATCACGGTAAACGTCTAATTCATAACCTACTAACTTCCCTGCTAACTTAATGTTTTGCCCACCCTTACCAATTGCCAGTGACACTTGGTCTGGTTGTAAATACACCGCAATGCGTTTTTTCTCTTTATCAATCTTCATCGAACTCACTTTGGCAGGGCTTAAAGCACGACCCACTAAAAGTTCAAGATTTTCCGTATAATTTATAACGTCAATGTTCTCATTTTGTAGCTCACGAACAATTCCGTGAATACGAGAACCTTTCATACCTACACACGCACCCACTGGGTCAATACGGTCATCATACGATTCTACGGCTACTTTTGCACGCTCGCCAGGCTCACGTACAATTTTACGAATCATGATTTGACCATCATAAATCTCTGGTATTTCTTGTTCAAACAAACGTTCCAAAAACACAGGAGAAGTTCTCGAGAGAATAATCTTCGGTGTTCCATTGTTCATGTCTACTTTGTGGATAACCGCTTTCACAGCCTCACCTTTCTTAAAACGGTCTTTCTGGATCATCTCTGATTTTGGAAGCGTCAATTCATTACCTTCACTGTCAGTGATAATAAATTCTTTTCCAATAATCTGATACACATCACCCGAAACCATTTCACCAACCAAATCCTTATATTTCTCAAAAAGACCTTCTTTTTCTAAATCTTTAACTTTTTGAATAAGTGTTTGGCGAGCCGTCTGGACGATTCTACGACCAAAGTCTTCTAATTTTACTAATTCTGCTACTTCTTCGCCAATTTCGAAATCTGGTTCAATTTTCTTGGCTTCTTCCAAAGGTATTTTATCGTAGTCCCAAATGTCTTCTGAATTATCATCAACGATTTCACGAGTACGCCACATTTCTAAGTCACCACTATCGGGATTGATAATAACATCAAAATTTTCATCTGTTCCGTATCTCTTACGAATCATGGTGCGGAAAACTTCATCCAGCACTTTTATCATCGTTGGGCGATCAATGTTTTTTTCTTTTGCAAAGTCGGCAAACGACGAAATTAATTCTGCACTATTCATCTTTTCATAATTTTAAATGAAAGTTGGCTATTAGTTATTGGTTAGTTACTGGTTATTGGCTTGCAGTTCAATCTGAATTCCTAATTCCTAACCCTTAATCCCTAATCCCTGATTCATTATTTAAACGATATTTGTACTTTGGCTTGTTGAATATTCCCAAAAGGAATGTTTACACTTTCGATGGGTACAACTTTTTTGCCTTTTGATTTCTTTGGTTCTTCTTTGAAAACGATTTCTTCATCAGTTACGTTCTCTAATGCGCCAATTTTCTCTCCACCTTCCAGTAATTGCAATTTCAAATTTCTGCCAATATTTTTTGCATATTGACGTTTCAAAAGAAGTGGTTGATCAATGCCTGGCGAAGATACTTCCAGATTATATGCGTCTTTTATCAATTCATTTGTTTCGATAAAATGGGCCAATCTTCGACTAATGGAAGCACATTCTTCAATTTTAATACCTTCATCGGTATCTAAAAGTATGGTAATTGTTTGGCGAATTTTGCCTTCTCCCACTTTCACTTCGACAATAAAAATTCTATCGTCTTCCAGATATGGTTGAAGCAATTCGGTTATTTGTTCTTTGGTCATTCAATTTTCGTAGCACAGACTTCAGTCTGTCTGTTCGTCCGCTTTACAGACTAAAGTCTGTGCTACGGAACTCAAATTTAGAAAACAAAAAAGAGGGATTTACGACCCCTCTTCCTTTAAATTCTTCCGCAAAATTAATGAATTTCTTATCAAAAAACAAGTATTTTGAGGGGGATTAAATATAAAAACCTGATTTCTATGAATTTGCATAAATAAAAGGGTTAAAATGCTGAAAATTACAAAAGAATAGTATATTTGAGATATAAATAACACACTTATGTCAATAATAAAATTAAAATCAGAATTTCATAAACTCATTGGTAGTATTGAAAATGAGGCTCGTTTGCAGGATTTATATGATTCTGTGACTTTTTATTTAGGACAAGATTTAACTTTCGTTATTGAAAATTCTCATGCTTTCAAAATAAGTTGGACTGACAACCCCAAAGAAAATATTAACGATATTACTAATTATTTGCTTAAGGAATGGACATTTGAGGTAGCCGGAGAATTTACTAACAATCTTATTGACCAAGCATAAAGGCTTGAGAAAATGCCATTTATGGGAAAAGAACATCCTGAATTAGATGCTGTTAGAAAACTAACGGTTCTTCCACACAATATTATTTTTTATACAATTTTGAGAAACGAAATAATAATTTTAAAGGTGTTAGACTCACGAAAAAAATAATCTCATATTAACCTCCGCAAATTAATGGTTGCAAAAAATATTTTCCCTTCTCTTTTCATAATTAAATTAATATTTTTCCCTTCTCCTTTTTGAAATAATTTATAAATTTCGCTAATCGTAATCTCTTTAGAAGACTTATTGTTGATAAACATCATACGGTCGCCCTGCAAAAGACCCGCATCTTCAGCGGGTGAATGTTCGACAACTCTATCAACGGTATATTCATGATAATCATCTCCTTTTGCCATGAGTTCAATCCCACTCATATTGTGTTCAAAGGGTTCTTTCATACGGCGGTTGATGGGCTTCAAAACAATGTATTGGTCACGATAATTAAACGTTATTTTAAATCTCCGCAAAAACTCACAACCGATATTTCCTTGACGTTCAATTAACTCCATCCCTTTGATGCGATACGAAGAACTGTCGGGAAAGGAAGCCACTAAGTTTTTCATTTCAAATTTTCCTAATCTCAATTTAGAAATTCTCCCTAAACTTCCATTAATAATACCGCTCAAACCACGCCCTAACTGTGCTTTTACCACCTTTTCGGGCATTGGAATGCCATTGTAGCGGTTGGCATCAATAGAGATGGCATGACCTGCTCCTGTATCTAACACTACTTTTAAGGGTAAATTTTGTTTATCATTAATCAATTCAACCGTACTCAGATAAGGCTTATTTTCTTCAATAGTTATCGGGAATCGTTGTCCTTTTTGGGGTTTGTATTTATAATGTTCAGGATTTTCAAGGATGATTTCATTGGTTCCGAAATCAATCGTTACAGTAAAACGATTAAAGATTTCATAACCAATAATACCATGAACTGGACTACCCACAAACTCACTCAATTTGAGTACATCTTCTTTCAAAACAACTAAATTCTGGCGGTAACCAATCATATCGCCCATCGTAATGGTATTGTCCAACACAATTCCTGCTTCAATATCCGTTCCTTCCCCTGCGCCAGAGATTTTAACATTACGAGCAAATTTCATGAATTGCTTTTTGGCAATTTCAGGGTCGGTAATTAAAATTGAACTTACGCCAGTATCTAAAATAAAACGTAAAGTGTCTGAGTTATTGACTTTTACGGGTACTATTACTAAATTTGCTTGAAATTCAAACGGTATTCTTGTTATCTTCCGCCTTTTAGCAAGCTGAAATCCAAATCTTTCGTCAGAAACAGGCTTTAATTTTACCGTCTTAGCAGTCGGCGTGACCTCTATTTCGAGGTTCGAAATTACTTGCCTTTCGGGTATTTTTCCCTCTTGCCCATAATTAAAATATGGAATTGCCAAGAGTAGGATTATTTTTAACCAAGAGCGTTTCATGTGTGTTTGAAAATTTTTTTTTCAAATTTGATTGAATTTTAGTTGATTGACAGAATGATATTTCCTGCCAACGAAATATCTACTATTTTCACTCTAAGATAGGTAAATTTTTATAAATATTCAAATATATTGTATTAATTTTCAAATACTTGTCTCAAAATTGCATAAATCTTAACCCAAAAAAATCATGTCCACCGTTCTCCGTAAAGTAAGTATTATTTTGACGTTAGCCCTACTGGTTAGCTCGTGTGTAAGCCAAAAACAATACACTGATTTAGTCAAAGATAAAGATCGTCTTGATGTAAATGTTGAGCGTTCTCATAAAGAAATCAGAGAACTGAAAGAGGTAAAACTCACCTTAGAAGACCAGATAAAGGCTAAAAATGTGGAAATCACAAAATTAGAGCAGCAGGTTAATATTTTTAAACGCCAAAATGAAGAAATAGGGTCTAAATTTAATATGTTAGACGAACAAATGAAAAAAATGACGGTTGATTTAGAAGCAAAAAAATCTGAAAGTGCCTCATTAATAGCCAGTTATGAACAAAAAATTACTGAATTGCAAATTGCCAATGCCGCTATGGGGGCTCGTTCATCTTCCCGTAGCAAAGCATTAGCGGCTCGAAAAGCAAAAATAAGAAAAGCAAAAGTTGCTTTACCAGCCGCTTTGAAAATATAAGTATTTGTTATTTATTACTGGTCATTAGAAAGAGATAGCAATCAGTTATCTCTTTTTTTTTATCAGGTAAATTATTGATAATCAAATACTTATTTTTCAATAAAAGATTAAAAACTATTAACAAATAGACAATTATTATCGCCGCAACCGCTAATAAATAACTAATAACTTGACCCTAAATTGGGAATTAAAGATTGCCATTCTTAATTTTACAAAAACTAATCAAGTATAAAATGAGAAAGAAAATTGTTGCAGGAAACTGGAAAATGAACAAGTCGATGGAAGAAGCCATGATTTTGGCATCGGAAGTTGTTCACATGGTGAAAGATGAAGTTAATTCTGAGGTTCAAGTTATTATCGCACCACCAGCCCTCTATTTAACCACTTTACAAAAACATACTGAGCCGGTTGCCAACATGGGAATTGCCGCTCAAAACTGCTCAAATAAGGCTTCTGGTGCTTATACAGGTGAAATTTCAGCTTCGATGTTGAAATCAATCGGGGTTACACACGTGCTTGTTGGACACTCAGAACGTCGTCAGTATTTCAATGAAACTAACGAACAATTAACAGAGAAAGTGAATATCGTTTTAGAAAATGGCATGACACCTATTTTCTGTTGTGGTGAATCTTTGGAACAACGTCAGGCCGAAGGTTTCTTTGAATTTGTGGCATCACAATTAACGGATAGCCTTTTTCACCTTTCAGCAGAAGATTTTGGTAAAGTTGTGATTGCCTACGAACCTATCTGGGCGATTGGCACGGGCTTAACCGCATCATCTACTCAGGCACAAGAAATGCACGCTTATTTGAGAGGCCATTTAACGACAAAATATGGTCAAAATGTTGCGGACGAAACTTCGATTTTATACGGTGGAAGTTGTAACGAAAAGAATGCTGAAGAAATATTCTCTCAACCAGATGTGGACGGAGGATTAATCGGTGGAGCATCTTTGAAGTCTCGTGAGTTTACGAATATTGCGAAATCGTTTTAAAGATTAGGGATTAGGGATTAGGGATTAGGGATTAGGGA
>JBBAKY010000008.1:0-50260 GCA_040403295.1 Arcicella sp. | reverse complement strand
CAGTGTAAATCAGTACAATCGGTAAAATCTATGGTCTAATTTTGTTTAAGGAAAATAGCATAAAACTTGGTATCTTATCTTAAACAACCCTTATTTACGCATGAAAAAAATCATTATTTTATTGTTTTTGACGACCGCAGGGTTTTCACAATCCATTAAATTTCGTTCGCAAATGATTGCGGCAGAAAGTTTTGAATCGGTTGGCGTTTTTGATGTAAATAAAGATGGAATTTTAGACATTGTTTCGGGCTACTATTGGTATAAAGGACCTTCCTTTCGTGACCGTATTTACATAGGAGCGATAGAAAGACACGGCGAATATTGGGATGCCTTTTCGGTTCTTCCTTTTGATGCCAACGGAGATGGTTGGACGGATTTTATCACAGGAGGATGGTGGGGAAATAGTCTCAAGATTTGGGAAAATCCTAAAAATGACGGGTCTTGGAAAGAAAGTATAATTGACACCTGCGGAAACGTTGAAACTACTCGTTTATTCGATGTCGATGGCGATGGAGTAATGGAAATTTGTCCCAATAATCCGAGAAAATCTTTAAAATATTATCGTTTTGAAAATGGTAAATTTAAAAGATATGCAGTTGCTGAAACGCAAGGACATGGTTTAGGTTGTGGAGATATTAATGGCGACGGTCGCAATGATTTTGTATCCGCCGATGGTTGGTACGAAGCGCCCCAAGATCTACGGAAAGGGAAATGGGTTTATCACCCAGACTTCAAATGGGGAGAATTAAGCGTTCCGATTATCGTAACAGATGTAAATGGTGACGGTAAAACTGATTGTATTGCGGGGCAAGGGCATGGTTACGGATTGGACTGGTACGAGCAAGTTATTGATAATCAGAAAAACAGAACTTGGAAAAAGCACGCCATTGACCCTTATAATTCTCAATATCACGAAATGGTTTGGGCTGATTTGGATGGGGATGGTAAAAATGAATTGATAACGGGAAAGCGTTGGCGAGCTCACGATAGTAATGACGCAGGCGCAAGCGATAATATCGGTTTATATTATTTCAAATGGAATGGAGATAGTTTTGTCAAGCAAGTCATCAGTTATGGGGCTTTTGGCATTGGTAAAGGCACGGGCGTTCAAATGTCGGTGGCTGATTTACGTGGAAATGGTCAGAAAGATATTATTGTGGCGGGCAAAGATGGGCTTTATGTTTTTTGGAATGAAGAGAAACAATGATATTTTAATAACATTTAACCTGCAAAAAAACCGCTCTATCGTTGAGCGGTTTTTTTATTCGTAAATTTGCAGAATCCTACAAAAATTTACGACAACGTACATGAAAATTCTTGATTTATATATCATAAAAAAATTCTTGAGAACGTATTTCTTTGCGGTTCTTATCATCGTAACCATCATTATGGTTATTGATTATACCGAAAAGATTGATAATTTTATTGATAATAAAGCGCCTCTCAACGAAATTTTAGGGGATTATTACCTCAATTTTATTCCTTATTGGGCCAATTACATCAGTCCTTTGATGGTCTTTATTGCCACCGTTTTTTTTACGGCAAATATGGCCGCCCGAACCGAAATTATTGCCATTCTGAGTACTGGAGTCAGTTTTATGCGGTTTCTTCGTCCCTATTTGATTGGTTCTACCTTGCTCGGTTTGCTTACTTTTTTAATGGTAGGCTGGGTAATCCCCATTGCTAATAAAACCCGTATTGCCTTTGAAAGAAAATACGTAGAAGGTGGTTCTTATTATTTCAGCGGGCGGGACGTTCACATCAAAATTGGCCCCGAAGATTATGCCTATATGGAAAGTTATGATACTGGAACAAACACGGGTTATCGGTTTGCGTTGGATAAAATTTCGGATAGTAAGTTGAAAGTTAAGTTGTTAGCTGACAGAATTGTTTGGGATACTACCCGCCGAAAATGGACAATTCAAGATTATAGAATCAGAACTTTTTTGGAAAATGGAAAAGAAACACTAACCTACGGCGCAAAGTTGGATACTACGTTGAACTTGCTACCCAAAGATTTCGACAGTAAATATCAATTGCAAGAAACCTTCACGATGCCCGAATTGGAAGAAACGATTGATAAAGTGAGAAGTCGTGGTTCGGATGGAATTGAAATATTTTTAATTGAAAAATACCTTCGTTTCGCTAATCCTTTTGCCGTGGTAATTCTGACGGTTATTGGCGTAATTGTTTCCGCTCGCAAAGCCCGAGGCGGCATAGGATTTCAGATTGCTTTGGGCTTTATGTTGGCATTTTTGTACATTCTGTTTTTCATGATGAGCAAAGGAATTGCCCAATCGGGTGGAATGCCGCCACTTTTGGCCGTTTGGTTACCTAATATTGTCTTTACTTTTATTGGCATGATTCTGTATCGAGCCGTTCCGAGATAATTAAATATATTCTTAAAATAGACCACGGATGACATTGTAACGTACAAATTTATGAAAACCACTTTTAAAGACTTTTTTACTTTACATTTCGTCGTATTAATTTTTGGATTTACGGCAATTCTTGGGCAACTTATTTCGATTCATACGCTGGGATTAGTTTTTTTTCGTACACTTTTCGCAACGATTGGTTTTTATATCTACTTCAAAATAAGGGGTTTATCCATCGAAATTGATACCAAAGGAAAACTGCAATTATTGGGAACGGGTGGGATTATTGTGGCTTTACATTGGTTTACTTTCTTCTATTCCGCTAAGGTTTCAACCATTGCTATTTCGTTGGCAGGACTTTCAACTACTTCACTTTGGACGAGTTTTATAGAACCATTGTGGAATAAGAAACGGATAAAACCACTTCAAGTTATTTTTGGGAGTGTCATTGTTTTGGGTTTATATTTAATATTTCTCTACGAATTTAATCATATTTGGGGGTTAGGATTGAGTATTATTTGTGCGATTTTAGGGGCAACTTTCTCAGTCTTAAACGGAGAGTTTTCCAAAAAATATACTTCCCAAATCATTACTTTTTATGAAATGTTGGGCGTTGCCATTAGCACGTTTATTCCAGTTTTATATATTTTAATTTCTGGAAATACCACAATTTCCATCATCCCACAAGCCATGGATTGGCTCTGGATTTTTATCTTAGCCTTCGTTTGTACCATCTATGCCTACACAGAATCAGTCAATTTGGTTAGAATTTTCTCCGCTTTTACATTCAATTTGACCTTGAATTTAGAGCCAGTTTACGGAATAATGCTCGCTTACTCATTCTTCGGGGAAAAAGAACGCATGACAGCGGGATTTTATGCAGGAACTTTGGTAATTTTATTATCAGTCTTACTGTACCCTCTATCTGAAAAACTAACACGTGAAAACTTTAAACTCAAAAAACCTTAGTATAGTTCTGGGCATTGCTCCCATTTTATTTTTTGTCTATTACGTCTGGTAGTACACGATTAATGTTCCTTTTCTTGACGACGAATATTGAAAGTTGAAAATGGAAAATATGAAATCAAATACAGCAACTTGAAAGTTAGATTGTAAATGGCAATTCTGTAAAAAGAGATTCTATTATGAAATTTTAAACGCAAACTTTGGTAATTTTGGACTTTGTTCTAATGCACCACGTGTTCAGTAACTTTAAATCTGTCTTTTATTATAAAAATTTGTATCCGAATTCTTGCCTATAAACTACTTAAAACATAATAATTTGACCCAAAAAAGATTTTGCTGTTCGCATAAAACAACCACAATCACGAATGAAATCATTACAATTGAAAAACTTTGCTGTTTTTTTAATGCTATGTCCAATTCTATTCTTTATTTATTACGTTTGGAAATATACGATAAATATACCCTTTTTGGACGATAGTTTATATTACACCAAGTGCTTAGTTGATGTAGAAAAAAGTAATTCTATTGTTGATAAGTTCTGGATTTTTATGAAGCAACATACCATTACCGAGCATAGAACGCCAGTTTCTAAGTTTACGGCTTGGTTGATTTATAAATTTACGGGAAAGTTTAATTACACTATTTTGGCTCATTTGGGCAATATAGCTCTCTTTGGAATGATGTTTTTATTCTGGCGTTTCTTCAAAAAACACGTTTGGAATATCATCTATTTTTTGCCAATACCATTCTTGATTTTTCAGATGCAAACGTACGAAAATCAGTTTTGGACTATCTGTAATTGGACGTATTATCCCATTGGTTTACTGCAAATGGTCGTCTTATATTTGCTGAGTTATCAAAAGAAAAACAACCTACTTTATGCCATTCTGACCACCATTTTAGTAACGTTTACTTTCAGTAATGGGATGTTTGTGTTTCTGCCCGCCGGATTAGTCTTGATTTATCAGAAAAGATATAAAGAATTGGGGCTTTTATTCGTGATAGGCGTGGCGTGTGTGGCTTTATATTTCAGTAATTATAGACCATCGCCAATTGCACCGCACGAGTTTTCATTGGCAAATTTATTGAGAGGATTTTTATTGTTGTTGGGGGCATACGTGGACGTACAAAGTTTCCATCAACTGGCCATTTTTACGAGTACATTTTTTGGTATAATCATTTTGTCATTAATGACTTGGGGAGGATTTGTATTATTAAAAAAATACATTCAAAGTACTGATAACCAAAGTGTTAGTTCATTGCAAAAAGATTATTTATTCATCATTTCCTCAATGATAGCCTTGTGTATGTCGGCGGGTGCGGTCGCTTATTCTCGCTATTCGGGTGAGTTCGGATTTGAAGAAATGTTTGTGAGTCGTTACCGTTTTATCAGTATTACACTCTTTTGTTTGGGATATTTATTTGCTTTATTATTGATTCATAAAGTGCAATATAAACGAATTTTATTGGCGGTTTTTTTCCCGATTACGAGTTTATTATACGTATATTCTTACTATTATTTGCATCAAAATAACGTCAATTTTCGTGAAAAATTAGTCGCTGCAGCCTTCAATTTTAAGTACCATAATAGTTGGGTTTTATATCCTTTCGATAACGATTGGACATATCAAGTTGATGTGGTAAATTCGGAAGCCATAAAAATGGGCGTTTATCAATTACCTAAGTTGCCATTTACAAATTTTCAAGAGGAAATAAATAAAGATACTGTTTACAATACCAGCGACTTAGCTTTTGTAATTGAACAAAAGAAAGATAGATTTACGGTGAAAAACGAAACACTCGATGTTGAAAACCCTTTGGAAATTCAGCAAAATGTCGTGCTTAAATCTAAAAGAAATTTGTATTTACTGCCTTTAAATCGTCAGCGAAATAAGAGCAGAAGGGATTATGTCTTAAATCAACATTTGTTTTGGAAAGGCTTTGAAACGGATATTCTCAAAAACACTTTTGTGCCAGACGAATATACCATTGGATTGTTGAAAGTTCAAGACGGAAAATACGAAATTCATTATAGTAATATTAAAATTAAGTTGTAGAAAAACGTTCAATGTTCAATATATCAATGCTATTTCTCTTTCTTTTTTTACCTTGAAAATTGAACATTAATTAAAATATATAAAATCGGTGCTTACCCCAAAAAACTTAGCAAATTCGGCCTTGTGGCTACTTTTTTTAATGACAGTTATTCCAATTGGTCTATTAGCAATCTATAATCATCCATCCGTTGATGACGATTATTGTTTCGCTTACATGACCAGAGATTACGGTTTTTGGGAGGCTCAAAAATTCTACTACGAAGGTTGGTCAGGAAGATATATTTCCAATATGATTTTTCATGCGACTCCCTTGGCTTTTGGCGTTTTTTGGTTTGTAAAAGTGATGCCCTTTTTGATTTTGGGTTTATTATATCACGCCATTTACACGCTAATTGGTGAATTATTAAAGCCATCACGACAAAATCAATTATTATTGGCCGCCACTTTTTTAAGCCTTTTTATTATTTTCTCGTCGAGCGTGGTTGATACTTTTTATTGGTACACTTCCGTTTTTATTTTCCCAACTTCGGTTTGTTATTTTCTGTATTTGATAGTGGTTATTTTACGCTATTATCAGCGTCAATATCAGCGAATTAAATATCCAATTGCGCTTTTAGCCGCCACTTTAGTATTTTTTATCGTGGGTTCTAATGAAGTGATGATGCTTTTTGTGTTGGCTTTTTTGGGAATGGTTTGGCTGTATATTTTAGTTTTTGAAAAACGATTTGACGGTTTTATTTTTGGATTAATCCTTGTGGGAGCATATTTTGCCTTCTTTTGGGTAATTAAAGCGAAAGGAAATGAAATTCGTATGGCAGGCGGAAATGTTTTAGGAGGGGCTATTTTTCAATCGCTTTTAAATGCCTTAAAATCAACGATTGTAAGTTGTTTAAGATGGGGGGTACTTTTAATGTTTTTTGCATTTTCATATTCAATATATTTCTTGAAAAAATACTTCCCACAAATACCCTCCAATGTCTTCAAAGTAAATATTTGGATAGCCATTGCAGGGCTATTTGTCTTAATTTTTCTGATGTTTTTTGTAATTCATTATGGCAATGACATGGGCGTTCCTGACCGTGTGAAAAATATTATTTTTGCCATTTACGCACTTGGTTTTTTTTATATTGTTACCATTGCCCATTTTGCTTATTTTGATGAAAAGAGAAAGGTTAAAAATGAATGGGGATGGATTGGATTAATAACATTTACATTATTGTCTTCTATTTATTTTGATGGCAAAAACTTAATAACAATGTACGCTGATATTCGCTTGGGAATTGCCAAAAGATATGACCAAGAAATGACTCAGCGATATACCCAAATCAGAGAAAGTAAAACGGATACTATTTATCTGGCTCCGCTAAAAAATATTCCGAAATCTCTCTGTTTCGACGACATAAAAACCAACGAAAAACACCTTTGGAATAAATGTTATGCTACTTATTTTGATAAGAAAGTGATAATTTTGAAAGAGTAAACCAATATCATGCAACAAGCCAAAAACTTATTTATCTCCGTGATAATTCCCTGTTTTAACGAAGAACAAGTAATTGCTCATACTTACGAACGAGTGAACAAAACCATGCAAAGTTTTGAACATCGTGGATATGAATTGATTTTTATCAATGACGGAAGCCGTGACAAAACGTTGGAATTATTGAGAGTAATCGCCCAAAAGGATTCAAATGTTAAAATTGTGAGTTTTTCGAGAAATTTTGGTCATCAACCCGCCGTTACTGCGGGCATAAATATCTGCACCGGCGATGTCGCAATTATCATTGACGGTGACCTTCAAGACCCGCCAGAATTGTTTCCCGAAATGGTAAAAATACACCTTGACCAGAATGCCAACGTAGTATATGGCTTGCGGGGAGAACGAAAAGGGGAAACTTTTTTCAAGAAATTATCGGCAAAATATTTCTATAAAACCATTAATTTTCTTTCGGATACAAAACTCCCAGTTGATACGGGCGATTTTCGTTTGATTGATAAACACGTGATTGAGGCGTTTAAAAGTTTACCCGAAAAGAACAAATACATCCGAGGATTAATCTCTTGGATTGGTTTCAAACAAGTACCCATTACGTATGTGCGTGATGAACGCTTTGCGGGCGAGACAAAATATCCCCTCTCGAAAATGATAAAATTTGCTTCGACAAGTCTTTTGTACTTCAGTAAAAAACCTTTGAAATTAGCCCTTACGATAGGTTTAATTAGTATTTTTATTGGAATTGGTTTGGCCGTTTGGGTAATAACTGGACTCATTTATCGAACCAATAGCATCGTTCCTGGTTGGGCTTCCACCATTATTGCGCTCATCTTTTTTGGCGGAATTCAATTGTTGACAATTGGTGTTTTAGGTGAATATTTGGGAAATATGTTCGAGGAAATCAAGAACCGCCCAGAGTATATTATTCATGAAAAAATTAACTTTTAAATAGTAGGGATTTGGGATTAGGGATTAGGAATTAGGGAGTTTTACCTAATCCCCAATCCCTAATCCTAAACCCCTACACTCTTCCCCTTTGAAAAAGACATTAACCCAGATAGGTATCATTCTACCTATCTTTTTTTTCATATTAATGCTCTTCACGTATGCCGTGAATGTGCCTTGGATGGACGATTCAGACGCTTTTCCAGATTTTTTAGGGCGTTTTCTGGAAGCCAAAGATTTCAATGAAAGAATATGGCTTTTGTTCAAACCCAATAATGAACACCGCATCGTTTATGCCAAATTGATGAATCTTTTGCATTATGCGCTCACGGGAACGCTCAATATGCGGACGCTTACGATTATTTCCAATATTACACTCTTCGGAATGTTGTGGATTTTTTGGCGAGTGATTAAGGAGCAAAAACTGCCAGCCTACTATTTTTTGCCCGTTCCACTGTTGCTTTTACATCCTCAATATTACTTGACAAGCATCTGGACTATCACTGGTTTTCAGTATCAACCGGTCATTTTTTTTGGATTATTGGGCGTTTATTTACTCTCAAAAAATACGTTTTGGACGTTTTTAGGAGCCGCCTTTGCGGTATTTTTTGATAGCTTTACCATGAGTAACGGCTTGTTTTATTGGATAGTTGGCATGGTGATTTTGGCTTTGCAAGCTCGTTATAAAATGTTGGGTATTTGGCTTATTTTTACGATAGCAACTTTCAAATTGTACTTCTATAAATTCGATACGCAAGCCAATGACCAAGGGTTTGATTATTTTTTCCATCATCCTCACGAAAGTTTCTTTGGATTCTTTACGCATTTAGGGGGAAGTTTTGATTTTCAGACACTTAGCCCAATTTTAGAGCGTTCCATTGTTCCGACTATTGCAGGGTTCATCCTGATTTTAATTGCTATTTGGTGGATTTTTTTGAAAGGCATGACACTTTTGGAAAATTTTTCTATCGCTAAATATGGTATTAAGCTGCAAAATAAATTAAACGCCGAACCTTCCAATTATATCATTTTAGGATGCTTTTTATTTTTGGTAATAAATGCCATTGTTATTGCAATTTTACGTCCAAGATTTGGCTATTTTGTGATGTTGGTGAGTAATTATAAAATCTATCCCGCCACGATGTTAGTAATCGCTTATTTGATGATATTAACGGGCTGGTTAAAATTTAATCTGTCCCAAAAATCTTTCAAGTGGATATTGATTGGAAGTGTGGCTTTTTATGTGGCATCTTACCTGAAATTTCTTCCTGAAGTTCACGAACGTAGAAAAGATTTATTGGTTAGAATTTTCAATCAAGAACACGACCAAATTGGTTTAGGACCTATTGAAGGCTCAGATTTCGACCGCTACGTTCAGACTGCTTTAGCTCGGCTCGTACCAAAAGGGATTTTTCAATATCCTCAAACGATTTTTAAAGATTCGGAAAAAGAAATATTAAACCAATTGCCTGATAATCAATCCACTCAAGTCGATATTCGTATGAAAGATAAAGAGGTTTTTGTGGTCAGTAATGAATTTCCAATTGGCTTTGGCATTAATGATGGTATTTATCTACTCTTAAAATCAGCTAAAAAAACCTACTTAATTTATCAAAGGCGAAACACGCTGGGATATTTTAATAATGAAATAGCCATACAAATTCCTCCACAATATCTCGTTCGTGATGCCTATCAAATTGGTATATTTTGGGTAAATGGTGATACACAAAAAGTCTTTAATGCCAATCAGACTATTGAAGTAAATTTCTGATATGTATCTTTGTTTTAAAATCTGAAATATATATTACCTTTAATAAGCCTCAAATTTCAATTATTGCTTCTTTGTATAATGAACGTGAGACATTCCCAGATCTAATCAAACGATTGAATGCGGTCATGGATTAGTCGGAATTGAAGATTGAAATTGTATTAATTGATAATGGTAGTCGTGACAATACCGCTCAATTAATGCAAGCAATTGCCCTTTCAGACGAGCCTTACTATGAAATCAATTGGCTTTAATTACTTGTTTAGCTCATACAAAAACATTTTGAGCGTATTTTTCAGTCGATAAATAGACTGTTTTTATTATAAAGGAAACGATTGTGGACAAGGAGTTTTCAGCGTGATTAGTTGATTATTAATTATTTAAAAAATATGCAAGTTTGGAAATTTGGAGGTACTTCAGTCGGGAAGCCCGAAAGAATGCACTCTATCAAAAATTTGATTACCGAAGATGGTAATCGCAAAATCGTAGTTTTGTCGGCTCTTTCGGGTACGACCAATGCGCTTATCTCCATCGGAGAATCTTTGAAAGCCAATAATGATGCGGAGGCAATTGAGAAAATCAATATCTTGTACGCTCATTATGAAGAGTTTATTAAAGAATTATACGCAACGCCAGAAGGGTTTGCCAAAGGTAAAACCATTATCGAAAATGAGTTTTCTTTTATTCGTTCCTTAGTAAATATTAAGCCTTTTTCGCTGAAACAGGAAAAGGAAATTGTGGCAGAAGGTGAACTACTTTCTACTCAAATGTTTGAGGCATTTTTGCAAGAAGAAGGCGTAAAATCGGCTCTTTTGCCAGCCTTAGATTTCATGTTGATTGATGCCGATAATGAGCCAGTGCTGAAATTTACCGAAGAAAAATTAGGTTCGATTTTATCGCAATTAAAGGATCGTCAGATATTTATTACCCAAGGCTTTATCTGTCGTAATCCACGTGGCGAAGTTGATAACTTAAAACGTGGTGGTTCCGATTATACTGCATCATTGATTGGTGGAGCAATTGTAGCAGAAGAAGTTCAAATCTGGACTGACATTGACGGAATGCACAATAACGACCCAAGAATCGTTAAAAAAACCTTCCCTATTCGTGAGTTAACTTTTGAAGAAGCGGCTGAATTAGCGTATTTCGGAGCAAAAATTTTGCACCCAAGTACCATTACACCTGCTAAAATGAAAGGCGTTCCCGTTCGTTTGAAAAATACGATGGAACCGTTGGCTTTTGGTACATTGATTGCTGACAAAACGTCTGACCGTGAAATTAAAGCGATTGCAGCCAAAGATAATTTGACGGCCATTTACATTCACTCAACCAGAATGTTGAATGCCTACGGTTTTTTGAGAAGAGTATTTGAGGTTTTTGAGAAATACAAAACGCCCGTTGATATGATTACGACTTCGGAAGTTTCCGTTTCTGTAACCATTGATAATGATGAACATTTAGATTCTATCATGGCAGAATTACGTCAATTTGCTGATTTAGAGGAAGTTGATAAAGACCAAACCATTGTTTGTATCGTTGGAAATTTCTCGGCGGACAAAGAAGGAATTGCCTTGAAAGTATTAGAAGCGATGAAAAACATTCCAATCAGAATGATTTGTTACGGAGCTTCCGAACATAACATTACACTTTTGATTCACGGTAAAAACAAAGCAGCGGCATTGAATGCTTTGAACGAAAGATGCTTTTTGTACGAAGATGCGATGAAAGATATTTTCTCGGCACCGTGATATTAGCAACATTGTCTTAAAAGCCGTGTTGTGATATTTGCAACACGGTTTTTTGTTTATCTTTGTGAAATAGAATAAAGAATAATATGCTACAAATACAACAAATAAAAGAAAACAAAGCCGCAACCATTGAAGGCTTGAATAGAAAATATTTCAAAGGTGCAGAAGAAGCCGTTGAGCAAATTTTGGGTTTAGACGAAAAACGTCGTGAAACACAGGTTGAATTAGATAATACCCTTGCTAAATCCAATGCCCTTGCTAAAGAAATTGGCGGTTTGATGAAAGCAGGGAAAAAAGAAGAAGCCGAAGCTGCAAAAGCTGAAACGGGAACTTTGAAAGCTTGTTCTAAAGAATTGGAAGAGTCTTTAAAGGTTTTAGAATCAGACCTTTACGAAGTATTAGTAACGTTGCCAAATCTTCCACATTCAAGCGTTCCCGCAGGGAAAACACCTGAGGAAAATGAAGTTGTTTTGGAAAATGGTGTAATTCCAATGCTTCCAGAAGGTTCAGTTCCGCATTGGGATTTAATCAAGAAATACGATATTATTGATTTTGAATTGGGCAATAAAATCGCTGGGGCGGGTTTTCCAGTTTACAAAGGAAAAGGAGCCAGAATCCAAAGAGCTCTGATAAATTTCTTCTTGGATGAGGCCATTAATGCGGGCTATATGGAAATTCAACCGCCCATTTTGATTAATAAAGAATCTGGTTTTGGCACGGGACAATTACCCGATAAAGACGGGCAAATGTATCACGCTACGGTAGATGATTTATTCTTAATCCCCACTGCCGAAGTACCGATTACCAATATGTACCGTGACGTAATTTTGCAAGAAAGTGAATTGCCCATCAAAAATGCGGGTTATACGCCTTGTTTTCGTAGAGAAGCGGGTTCTTGGGGCGCTCATGTGCGTGGGTTAAACCGTTTGCACCAATTTGATAAAATTGAGATTGTTCGCATTGAAAAGCCAGAAAATTCTTACGATGCTTTGGAAGAAATGTCTTTGCACGTACAAGGGATTTTACAAAAATTAGAATTGCCTTACCGTGTGTTGCGTTTGTGCGGTGGTGATATGAGCTTTACGTCTGCGCTTACGTATGACATGGAAGTTTGGTCGGCGGCACAAGCACGTTGGTTGGAAGTAAGCTCAGTTTCTAACTTTGAAACTTACCAAGCAAACCGCCTGAAATTGAGAATGAAAACCGAAGGAAAATCTCAATTATTACATACTTTGAATGGTTCAGCGTTGGCCTTACCCCGTATTTTGGCTTCGATTTTGGAGAATAACCAAACGCCAGACGGTATTAAAATTCCAAAGGTATTGGTGCCTTATTGTGGGTTTGATATGATCGGATAAGGTTTTACGTGAACTGAGATAAAATAGACCACGGATGACACAGATTTGACGGATTTACACAGACAAAATGATAAACAATCTGTGTAAATCCGTTAAATCAGTATTATCCGTGGTCTATTTTTGGGTATCACACTTTTTTTATTAAATAGTGAAAGTTTTAACATTCTTCACGACCTTTGCAAAAACTCCACAACGAAACTTTTATCAAGTGAAACCAAATCAAAAACCATTTATTATCGGTATTACGGGGGGCAGTGCTTCGGGTAAGACTTTGTTCTTAAATCAATTATTAAAGTCATTTTCGCACGATGAAATTTGTTTGATTTCACAGGATAATTACTACCGTGACCGTAAAGATCAAGAAGTGGATGCTCATGGTTTTATCAATTTTGACGAACCAAAATCGCTGGATTTGCACCAATATGCTACCGATGTTAGAACAATTCACGAAGGAAAAACTTTCCAAAAATTAGAATATACTTTCAATAATCCCGATATCGTTCCCAAAATGATGACCTTCGAACCAAAACCTATTATCGTGGTTGAAGGACTTTTTGTGTTGTATTATAAAGAAATTGCCGATTCATTAGATTTGAAGATTTTTATTGATGCAAAACGTAAACTTAGACTTGACCGCCGTATTAAACGTGATGGTCAGGAGCGTGGTTATGGTGAACTTGAAGAAGTCATGTATCGTTGGAATAACCACGTTGAACCTGCCTTCCAAAAATACATAAAACCATACCGTAAACACGCAGATATTGTCATTCCAAACAACATCCATTTCGAGAAAGGACTGGATATTTTGGTTGGATATTTAAGAACAAAAATTTAAGAATTCATGTCACATCATGCTCTCGTTATAACCCCAAAATCTGAAAAAGATTTATCTAAACTTCAAAAGCAATTTAATGCTAATATCAAAAAAATCAATGAATTAAAACAGCGATTGCAAGAAGATGAAGCATCTTTACGGTTAATCGTTACTCGTATTCAATCCGATATTATTCCCGTTGAGCAAAAGCATTTTGATAAAATTACGGAGTTGGTTTACGTTTTTGATAAACACCATGACGACCCGTTTTTCAAGAAAAAAGAAAAGGAAAAAATTGCTGATTTTATCATTCATAAATCTCAGGAATTGATTGAAGGCACGGGGAATGAAGCCTTGAAAACGCTTTACGATAAATATGCCGATGAACCTTTTGATGACATGGATGCCGAGGCAGAAAATGCTACCGCTGAAATGATGAAAAATATGATGTCATCGATGTTTGGGGTTGAATTTGAGGAGGATGCTAATGTCAGTGACCCGCAAAAAATGCAGGAATACATGGAGCGGAAAATGGAGGAAAAGCAAGCTGAAGCCCAAGCAAAAAAAGCAAAGAAACAGAAAACGGAGAAGCAAATTGAGAAAGAGGAGAAAATAAAAGCAGAAGCTAAAAATGTTAGTAAGGCAGCCCGTAGTATTTATACCGATTTGGTAAAAGCCTTTCATCCCGACCGTGAGCGTGACGAAACTGAACGTGACCGCAAAACCGAAATTATGAAAAGGGTTACGCAAGCTTATGAAAAAGATGATTTATTTGAACTATTACGATTAAAAATAGAATTGCAAGGCTCTGATATTGAATCACTTACAATGGCGGATGAGCAATTGAAATACTACAATAAAACCTTGAAAGAGCAAGTAAGAGAGTTGGAAGAAAACCTTTGGCAATTAAGAATGCAAGGCACGACAGGTGGTCAGGATTTATTAACCAGATTTGGCGGTGATGAAAAGACGATGAAAGCAAAAATTACTCGCCAAGTCAATCAATTGAAGAACAATATAAAGATGATTGAGCAAGATATTTTAGCGCTCGGAGTCAAAGAAAATATGCGTAGATTTTTGAAGAATTATCAAATTCAAGATGATTTTGATGATGATTTTATGGATTTTTTACCGCCTCGATTTTTTAGGTAGCCATCAAAAAAGCCCCCAATTTTCTAAATTGGGGGCTTTTTTGATAATAGTTTCAATACATTTATTCCCAATTTGCATTTTTGGTCATCAATATCTTTTTGAATTGGGTATTCTGTACCATTTTTAAATCACTAATCATGATTCTCAATTTTATTCAAATCTGCCTTACCTTTCTTTCCCAAAGTATTAATCCAAGCGGCAATTTTCAAGACATCCGACTTTGGCACGTGCGACATTGGTGCCATTTCAGTTGCAAAATCGGGCCAGTTTTCGGGTTTTGGTTTATAGACTAATTCCAAGATTTGCTCATTGGTATAATTGCGTTTGGCAATATCGATATAAGAAGGTCCAACGACTCTATTAGCTTCGGCATGGCAAGCTAAACAAGCGTGTTTTTTCAATAAAACCATTACTTCTTTACTATTCACAATGATGTCTTTTGTGGCTCCAATTTTCTCTTTTTTCACCGCACCTTTTACCTCTTTTGCAGGAACTGGCGTAGGCGGAATGGCTCTCAAAGGAACTTTTGCCAAATCTCCCGTGGGAATTTCGTTCATCGTATAATAACTCACATCGTGCAGAAGTGGTTGTCCTTCGTCATTCACAATGCCCGAAGCGGTCACTTGGTGAATATATCCTTGACGAATATTATCCAATACCAAACGCACTTTCATACGGTCTTCTGACACAATTATTCCCCGCAAAGGCGTAATTTCTTGATTGATAATTGGACTTCCGTACTGATGTTGATATTTGTAAGTAAAACTTTTTAATTCGTAGCTATTAAAATTCTCGGCACTTTGGCGACTAATTGGTTGGGTAAATTCAATCTCAAAACCATCGGGACGAGCCGAAACACTTTTCATCTCAAAAGGCATTCTTCCATTCCAAACTAAGCGTTGCAAACCGAATAATTCCTTACCCGTTGACCCCCAACCACGGGATGTTTGTCCCACGAACATTGAGCCATCGTTGCCCCATCTTGCCCGTATAGTTCCCGACTGAAAACCCTCACGGAAAGGATAACAAGCACCTTGATATTTGCCATTTACTTTTTCTAAAGTCATACGCATGGCTTTCGATTGTCCTTGGTCATACACAAAATATTGCCCTTGAAATGGGCCAAATTTACCCCCTGTTTCATCTTCAATCATATCTGCCGTGGAAATTCCCATCAAAGCATGAGGAAACCAAACGGCTGGCAATTTCAAAGATTTCATTTTCTTCGCAGCCTCAAACATCGGCTCTCCCGTGTCTGGAATGTCTTTCACGGTGGTTGGTTTTAGGGGAGATTCGGGTTCTTTTGTCCACCAAAGTCCACCCGCATTTCCCGCAAAATCACCTTTTTCTAAATGAGTAATCCGTCCAGAACCTACCCAATCGCCTTGATTTTCCCCATAAAGAACATCTCCGTTTGAATTAATCGTAAAGCCTGCGGGCGAGCGTAAACCCGTAGCAATGGGTTCAAGCGTTCCGTCTTTTTTAATTTTGACCAACCAGCCTCGCCATTTTGCCAATTTGCCTTCGCCATATCCAACCCACGCCACATTGAACGTCAAATACATATCGCCATTTTTATCAAAAATGGGCCCGTAAGAATATTCATGGTAGTTTCCAGAAACTTCCCAATTGGCAAACGACTCATAAATATCGGCTTTATCATCACCATTAGTATCAGTCAATTTTGTCAATTCACCTCTTTGCGTACAGTAAAATGAGCCATCACGATAAGCCAAACCCAAAGATTCATGCAAACCACTGGCGTATAAAGTATAACTCGGTTGCGTTCCATTGGGCATATAAGGATTTTCAATAATCCAGATTTCGCCTCTGCGTGTACATACCGCAACTCGTCCATCGGGCATGGGTGCAACGCCCCCGACTTCCAATTTTATTCCTTCGGGAATGGTAATGGTTTTGATTTCGTAATAATCCTCTTCGGTAAGAGGTTTTGGTTTCTGTTGAGCAAAAATTTGCTGCGTTAAGAAACCAAGGATGGTGATAAATAAATATTTATAGTTTTTCATTTTTCTAAAATATAGTATTAAAAAATAACGTTATAAGAAACCTCTTTCAAACCCGCAAGAGGCATTAATAATTGCTTTTTACCCTTACTTTCACGGATGAAAGGTTTGTTATTCAGGCTTGCAACAACTTCAACGTAATACATCTGATTATCAACACCATAACGATTGTTAGTTACTTCGGTAATGTCAGTTCCTTCGGCTAAAAGTGCATATAATTGCTTGGCAGTAGTTACTTCTCCTTCAAATACTAAATGACGATTCAAGCCTTCCGATTTTCCCATTGGCGTTGTTAAATCTTTGATTTTCAAGCCTTTATATTCATACATAAAACATGGAAAACCGCTACTATTGAGGTACTTTTCAAGTTTATATCCTTTAAATTTCAAATCTTCTTTCGTTAAACTATCTGGGAATTCTGTTTCATTGTTGTTTAAATATGCCATAGGAAATTTATCATTTGCTTGAATAGTCATCCCCATCGCAGCGGAGGTTTGAGGTTCGCCACGGTCGTGCCACATATCGGTAACATTCAAGAATTTTCCTCTCCACAATTGCAAAAATCCTCCTTGATTGAGGTCGTAAGAAAAACTCAATCCATCGGGCATTCCTACGCTAATTCCATGCGATATTTTTTTGTTGCCATACATAATAAAAGAACGTTGAACAGCAGGTTGGTCGGTGGGTTTTACCTCAATTAAAGGCACAGGAACCATATCTAAAAGCGAAGTTCGTTCGGTAATATTTTGTTTTTCCCATTGGTCTTTCTGAATAAAAACACCCAACGAATTTGGTCGCCAATTATAATCTTTGGTATAAAGAATGGTATAACTATGTTCGCCAGCCGCTAATTTTTTTCTACCTTTCACATATTCAAAAGGTTGATGCCAGCCTTGAATAACCGTATCATTATCCACCACAACTGCTCCAATGGCTTCCCATTGCCCGATAAAGGTATAATTATCAGCAACTTTCGTGGTAAATTTTCCCTGAAATTTTGCTAAAAAATCCCTTTTGGCATTAATGATTTTTTGCGTTACCTGAGGAATTGTTCCCGAAGCAACAATTTTAGGATTGGTCTGTTTAAAATTATTAACTACTCCTTCAGATACTTCAAAGGTTACAGGCGTGAAACTAATATCGCTTTTTTCAAAAACTTCATAAACGATATTCTTGAAGGCCACTTGTCCATGGTCACCTTGAATTCTGAAAGGAGCTTTTGCTACTTCTTGTGGTGAAATTGAGCCACGAGTTACGCCCAATAATTCAACGTTTTCATGGATTAAAAGACCGTTCAAATAAACTGAATTAAAACGGGCATTAGTCAATTTTTTACCCGCAACATCAAAAGTGGGTGCTTTAAAATCAATCTCCAAATGATTCCAAAGTCCAGGGGCTTTTACAGCATTTTGGCGGGGTGGATGTCCTTCATAACCTTCATTTCCTTTCCCACGAGATTCGTCCCAACGATGATAAATAGCGCCACAAAAATTATCTATAATCGGTTTTTTCAACCAAGTATCATAAATCTGAATTTCGTAACGACTTTGGAGATAAATCCCTGAATTAGAGCCCGTTGGAATCATAAAATCCAACGACATTTTGATATTACCGTGTTCCATTAGGGAATACAACTCATCGGTTGCTTGATATTTTGCACCTCTCAAGGTACTCAAAAGTACACCTTTTCCTGCAATAGGTTTGAGCGCATTTCCATCAAAACTACCCGTAACACCGCCTTCAATCGTCCAATTGATACTGGGGTTTTTAAAAGCACTCAAATCGTTCAGCGGAATTTGGGTTTGGGCAAATCCTGTGATAGGAGTAAGAAGGAATAACAGTTTTTTTAACATTAGTTTCATGGGGTATTTTTAAAAATTTTACTTGTAATCAGGAGGTTATTCGCTCGAAATTTTAGCTAAATTTATGAAAAAAATACCGTTTGGCTGTGATGGTCTGGAGTTTTTAGGTTAATAAGTTTGGTTAGATGACAATTCATACAAAAACGCTGCTTATGATAATTCTATGCTACATTTACGATTAGATTTAGAAAGAAAATTGTAGATTGATGTGGAGAAATATGAGGTTTTTTGGGGTTTTTAGCCACTAAGGCACTAAGTTTTTTAATTCAATATTTATATTTTTTTTAAAGCCTTAGTATCTTGATGGTAAATATTAAAACCGCCAAACAAAACCTGCCTGATTGCCCGTAAACGTAAGATTTTCAAAAATAGCTTTCCTTTTTTTCAAATGCGAACGATGTACACCGTACATAATTCCATCAAAAAGTAAGAGAAATCCACCCTGCAAAATCACCGATTGACCGTAGCCTTTCAACATATCTTGACTATCAGTTGAATTTTTGCTTTTTTCGAGCAAATACACCCCCGTCATTACGTAAGCTACGTCCAAACCGGTATTTACCAAGAAGGTTTTTTCAGTACTACTTTGTTCTTCCAACGTCTGAAAAGCACTTAAATTTCCTTGCGTTTTTTTAGCTCCCAATACGCCCAAACCCGCCAAAGCACCGTTTACCACGTTCCAATACAGATTCATTTGATAAAAATATTTATCGCTTCCCGATGAATTATTGGCCAGTAAAATCCCGTTAGTAATTAAGTTTGCCCCCGCCCACGAACCCAAAACGGTCAAGCCTTTTCGATTCAAATCAATTCGTTCTTGATTGAAATTTGGGGGCGTTAAATTTTGAGAGAAAATGTTTGTCGAAAATGACAAAAAAAGAGAGAGGAATAATAGATTTTTCATGTTGATAAAGTTTAGATACAGTATCAACATGAAAAATTAAATTTTGTTACAAACTTTGTAAAGCACTTTGAACGGCTTCAAAATTAGGTACTTTTCCAGCATCTTCCAAAACTTCCGCATATTGGATATTTCCATCAACATCAACCACAAAAGCTGAACGTTTTGAAACACCTTTCATCCCTAAAACAAAGTTTTCGTACAACGAACCATAGGCCACCGAAGTGTCTTTGTTGAAATCTGACAACAAATTGAAAGGTAATTTTTGTTCAGCTTTGTATTTGTCTAAGGTAAATAAAGAGTCAACCGAAATAGCTAAAACCTCAGCATTTAGATTTGAATAGATTGAAATATTGTCTCTCATTTCGCACAATTCAGCCGTGCAAGTACCTGTAAAGGCTAAAGGGAAAAATAGGATAACAACATTTTTACCTTTGTAGTCCGAAAGGCTAACCTCTTGTTTATCAGAGTTAAATAATTTAAAATCAGGGGCTTTATCGCCTTTTTGTAATGCCATTATAATTATTTGTTATTCGTAAATTATATCTTTTCATTTATGGCATAATTTTAAATCATGCCATGAATTTGGTTCGGATATTTTGTATTAATTCAACACCTCAGCCATTGCCTCCGCTACACTCGGAATAAAATTCACTTCTGCTTGCTGTTTTTTCTCCTTAAAAGCCTCACGAGGTTTGATACTCAAGATTTGGAATAATTCTTTATCATTCGATACAGCAGGATTTGGTGTCGTTAAAAGCACATCACCCGAGAAAATTGAATTTGCACCCGCCATAAAACATAAGGTTTGCCCTTCGTAAGACATATCCATACGTCCCGCCGAAAGCCTTACCAAAGATTTTGGCATTAGGATTCTTGCCGTAGCAATCGTTCTGACCATATCCCAAATAGAAGCAGGTTCTTGCTCGCCAAGTGGTGTTCCTTTGATTGGTACAAGATTATTAATTGGCACAGAATCAGGATGTTGCGACATATTTGCAAGGGTTTTTAGCATTCCCATTCGGTCAGCATCTCCTTCACCTAAACCAATAATTCCCCCCGAACAAACTGACAACTTTGCCTTACGGACATTATCAATTGTATTTAGACGGTCGGCAAAAGTACGGGTTGAAATCACATCTTCATAATTTTCTTCGCTCGTATCAATGTTGTGATTATAAGCGTACAAACCCGCATTTTTCAACTTTTCAGCCTGTGATTCTGATAACATTCCGAGGGTGCAACAAACTTCTAAACCCATTTCGTTTACGCCCTTTACCATATCCAAAACTTTGTCAAAGTCTTTGTTATCACGCACTTCACGCCAAGCCGCACCCATACAAAAACGAGATGAACCCGCATCTTTGGCACGTTGAGCTGCTGCCAAAACTTCAGGTGTTTCCATCAATTTTTGCACCTTCACATCGGTATGATAGCGAGCCGCCTGTGAACAGTACGAACAATCCTCAGGACATCCGCCCGTTTTAATGGACAATAATGTGCTGATTTGAACCTCTTGCGGGTCATTATACTGACGATGAACGGTGGCAGCACGATAGACTAATTCCATGAAAGGCAAATTATAAATTGCTTCAACTTCTTCTCTTGTCCAGTTATTTTTTATCATTGTGTCGTTTCTTATTTCTTTGAATAGTTAAAATTAACCATGCTTTTCGGGTTTGGCAAATTTGGGGTATAAAATTCCAAACTTACAACTGAATCCGCTCCGAAATCTTGCAAATATCATACGCTGCTTTTTGAATATTCATGAATTGTTCGGGAATTACAATTTTACTTTCTTCCGGTTGGTCAGCATTTGTTTTTAGTTTTAAAATTTGAATATTTTCTTTCACCACAAATTCGCTTTTTTCAACAATTTTAATGGCTTCTTTCAGCATTACTTCAGTGCGTTGAGCCACTATAGTTAATTCTTCAAAATCGGGGATTTCCTCAAAATGTTCACTCGCATACATGGCAAGCGTGGCTACGTAAGAAGAAAATAAATGATTCAACACCGAAAATTTATGTATTTCATTGATGCTCAATTGTTTATGCTTAGGTTCGGAATACATTCGCTGAAATGCTGAGGCTAAATTGGCACTTCTCACAAAGACTTCTTTTCGGATAATTTTATAAGGAACCCTTTCATACTTTACGCCAAAGTACATCTGCGAAACTTGATGATAATACGCCAAATTTGCTTCTAACATCTCAATTAAGGTCTTTTTCAGTTTTTCGTGTTCCCAATTTGGCAGTAAAATATAACTTCCCATAAAAGCAAGTCCTCCGCCAATAACTGTATCATATACTCGTTCAATCAACAAAGCACGGCTTCCCATTCCCAAAAAATCGAAGAGAATCAAGATAAAAGGAGTCATAAAAACTACGCTAACGAGATAGGTTTTACGTTGAAAACTATACGTCCCCAACATACAAACCAATAGAATCGCAAAAAGTAAACGATTATCCGTGACATAATTAAGGATAACCATACCAATAAAAGCACCCGAAATCGTACCAATTAAGCGGTCAAGATTGCGTTCTTTTGTTAGACTATAAGCGGGTTTCATAATCACAACAATCGTTAAAAGAATCCAATTGCTGTGTAAAAAATTGAAAGATTCAGCGATAATAAACCCAACTAACATCATGCCCGAAATACGAAGGGCGTGCCTAAAGGTTTCAGATTTCAGGTTTAAATTATCGGTAAAATTATCTAATTCATATTCTTGATGCGAAATAAATGAAGCAATTCTTATGTCATTTTTAACTAATCTTTTTAGCTTTTTTTCTTTGAAATATTCCCTTATCTTCTTGATTCTCAAATAGATATTCTCAACATTTATTTCAATATTCTTCAATGCCTGTAATCCAATCGTTGAAAATTCAACCGTTGTATGCGCTTGTCCTTTCAAAACTGCCAATGCTTCAATTTCTAATTTTAAATCTTTGATTTTTCGAGGTAATTTCAGGGAAAAATTAGGGTTAGTTCCGTCTTTTAAAGATGCCCCGATTTCATCAATTTGTTCGGCTAAGAGGTTAAGTGTATTTTCAAAATCAGTCAGAATACCCGTTTTATCGAACTGTTTATGCAGGTTTTGGTAATTATAAAAAGTAGACATTATTTGTTCGTACAAGTCCACCATATCCACAAACACTACCAATAAAAAACGACCTTCTTGCGTATTTTCTCGTACAATCTCACGGCTTTTAAGCAATTGTTCTCTCACCGCATCCATCATATCATTCACCGTAATTTGGGCTTCGATAAGTTTTTTATAGTTCTCATCATAATCCATTCCTTCTTGATAAAAACCCGCCTTGATTCGCATAAAATCAGCGATTTCGATTAAACATTCACCCAAATTCAACCGTGCCTGACGGTAAGGCATAATGCGATAAAGCGATAAACTGAGGGCAATATACCACAATCCGCCGAAGAGAATTTCGAGCGAATATAGTAATATTTCAGGTAGTGGACGAATATCTTCAATCCCCAAAGTCATAATTAATAAAGCCGCAATACCCACGGATGCCGCCCGTGTTCCATATACATAAAGCATTGATAACAAGAACGTTAACCCAACTACTAACACACCAAGAAGATACGCTGAAAAATTACAAAGAGCGGTCAATAAGGATACAACCGTAACTATTCCAATGGTAAAAAACATGGCATTACGTCGGTGGGTGATTGGGCCAGGTGAATCCACGATGCTCGCACACAAGGCACCCAAAGAGACGGTAATTCCTATTTTGAGTAAGTCAAATTGGGCAAGAACCAAACTCGGAAAAACAACCCCAAAAGTTATCCGAAGTCCATCACCGAAGTAAGGACTGAAAACAAAGTTTTTGACTTCGTTACTTGTTTTTTGGATTGGAATATTCATAAACAACAGATAAATTGTTTTGTAGAGCGAAGATAGCTATTTCGCAATGATTTTTGCAAAATAATCAAAAAGCCCTCTGAAATCAATTTCAAAGGGCTTTTTAATATTCTTACAAATTACTCAAATCAAATCCTTCCATGAACGCTGTGGTGAAATTTCCTGATTTGAAACGTTCGTCATCCATTAATTTGATGTGGAATGGAATCGTTGTTTTTATTCCCTCAATTACGAATTCTTGCAAGGCTCGTTTCATTCTCAATAAGACTTCCTCCCTACTTTGACCCGTTGCAATCACTTTCGCAATCATTGAATCATAATTTGGTGGAATTGTATATCCTGAATAAACGTGACTATCAATTCTGATCCCGTGTCCACCTGGCAAATGCAAATTGGTAATTTTTCCTGGTGATGGACGGAAATTATTGGATGGATCTTCGGCATTGATTCTACATTCCAAAGCGAATAATTTTGGAAAATAATTCTTCCCTGAAATCGCAATGCCTGCCGCTACCTTTATTTGTTCTTTAATTAAATCAAAATCTGTAACTTCCTCCGTAATAGGATGTTCCACTTGGATACGAGTGTTCATTTCCATAAAATAGAAATCTCCGTTTTTATCCAAAAGAAATTCTACCGTACCAGCACCTTCATATTTGATTGCTGCTGCACCTTTCACCGCTGCAGTTCCCATGCGCTCACGCAATTCAGGTGTAAGAGCCGGTGAAGGAGTTTCTTCACACAATTTTTGGTGACGACGTTGGATTGAACAATCACGTTCCGACAAATGGCAAACCGTTCCGTATTGGTCACCCACGATTTGAATTTCGATATGGCGTGGCTCTTCAACGTATTTCTCCATGTATAAACCATCGTTAGCAAAAGCCGCCGCTGATTCTGTTTTGGCATCGTCCCAAAGTTTTTCAAATTCGTCTTCGTGGCGAATAATTCTCATACCACGTCCACCACCACCAGCCGTAGCTTTAATGATAACAGGATATTTGATTTCTTTCGCTAAGATTTTTGCTTCTTCAACCGTATCAATCAAACCCTCAGACCCTGGAATTACAGGAACGCCCGAATTTTTCATGGTTGCTTTGGCAGTTGCCTTATCACCCATTGAATTGATTTGGTCAGCAGTTGCTCCAATAAATTTGATACCATATTCAGCACAGATTCTTGAAAATTCAGCATTTTCAGACAAAAATCCGTAACCTGGGTGAATAGCATCCGCTCCCGTAACTTCGGCAGCAGAAATAATCGCAGGAATATTTAGATATGACAGTCTGCTTGGTGGAGGCCCAATACAAACGGCTTCATCCGCAAATTTTACGTGAAGACTTTCACGGTCGGCAGTTGAATAAACCGCAACCGTTCTGATGCCCATTTCTCTACACGTCCTAATGATGCGAAGAGCAATTTCACCACGATTGGCAATGAGTATTTTTTTAAACATTTTTATCAATTATCAATTGACAATTGATAATTGATAATTGGTAGTTAACAAAATCTTATTCCAAAGAAATTATATTTTGGAAGGTTGTATTCACTTATTACAGCGAAAATTGTCAATTATCAATTATCAATTATCAATTGAATTACTGTTCTACAACAAAAAGAGGTTGATCAAATTCTACTGGTGTGGCATTTTCTACCAGAACTTCCACGATACGTCCTGAAATTTCAGATTCTATTTCGTTGAATAATTTCATGGCTTCAATAATACAAACAGGCGATCCTTTTGTAATTTCAGAACCTATTTCTACCAACAAAGGTCTATCTGGGCTTGATGAACGATAGAAAGTTCCAATCATCGGGGATTTGATTGTAACTCTGTTTGAGGCTACCACTGGTGCGGCTACAGGAGCAACAGGTACTTGTGCCGCTGGAGCAACTCCAGAAACTTGTGCCGCTACTACGGGAGCTACTGCTGCCACTTGTTGAACAACGGGAGCAACACCGTATCTTTTTACTGATAATTTCAGTTCAGAGGTTTCGATAGATACCTCATCGAGCGTTGACTGTGCAATAAAGTCAAGGAGTTTTTGGATTTCTTTGTTTTCCATTTTGGGAGTTAGAAATTTATGGAATATTAGGTTTTTTTAGATTTCAATTCAGAATAATCAACCTTTTACTCTTTCAACATACTCATAAGTACGAGTATCAACTTTAATTTTCTCGTCTGTTTGTATGAATAAAGGCACAGTAATTGTTGCTCCTGTTTCAACCGTTGCGGGTTTTTTAGGGGCATTTGCCGTGTCGCCTTTAATACCATTTTCAGTGTAAGTAACCACCAATTCAACGAACATGGGCATCTCGCATGAAATTGGCAAATCTGTTTCAGTATTGATAAGAATTTCAACTTCTTGTCCTTCTTTCATCAAATCTGAGGCAGGAACCATTTCTTTATTCAAGGTTACTTGCTCGAAAGTAATGTTATCCATAAAGGTAAATCCAAATTCTTCGGCATAAAGATATTGATAAACTCGACGTTCCACACGCACTGGATAAATTGATACGCCTGAGTTGAAGGTATTATCAATTACTCTGCCTGTATTTAAAGATTTCAATTTTGTTCTCACAAAAGCGGGACCTTTACCTGGTTTTACATGAAGGAATTCAATAATTGAAAATAGATCATTATTAAATTTAATTACTAATCCGTTTTTAATGTCTGCGGTATTTGCCATTTTATGTTTTTTTACTGTATTCTGATTAATCTAAATCGCCCATTTCAAATAAATACTTCCCCAAGTAAATCCTCCGCCAAAAGCCGCAAGAATCAAATTGTCTCCCTTTTTCAATTGAGATTCATAATCCCATAAACATAGCGGAATCGTTGCTGCCGTGGTATTTCCGTATTTTTGAATGGTCATCATTACTTTTTCTTCGCCTACACCCATGCGATGAGCCGTTGCGTCAATAATGCGCTTATTGGCTTGATGAGGTACTAAAAATGCAATATCATCACCCGTCAAATTATTTCTTTCCATAATTTCTGCCGAAACATCCGCCATTTTTGTTACCGCAAATTTATAAACTGTTTGTCCGTCTTGGTGAATAAAATGTTCTTTGGCGTTAATCGTCTCGTGGGTAGGTGGATAAGCACTTCCTCCCGCTTTTTGGATTAAATGATTAGCTCCCGAACCGTCTGACCTCAAAATAAAATCCTGAATTCCCAAACCTTCATAATTAGCTTCCAACAAAACTGCCCCTGCTCCATCACCAAACAATACACAAGTGGTACGGTCTGTATAATCAACGATTGACGACATTTTATCGGCTCCTACCACCACAATTTTCTTGTAACGTCCTGATTCTATGAACATTGCACCTGTCGTTAAGGCATTTATAAAACCCGAACAAGCCGCAGCAATATCAAAAGAACCTACATTCTTAATACCTACTGCTTCACAAATAAGATTGGCAGTGGCAGGGAAAAAATGGTCGGGCGAAATGGTCGCACATATTAATAAATCTATCTCTTCGGGCTTGGTATCAGTCTTTGCTAATAAACCTTTTACCGCCTCAATAGCCATTACAGAAGTCCCTTTCCCCTCGCCTCGTAAAATGTGGCGTTCTTTTATGCCCGTTCGACTCATTATCCATTCATCGGTGGTATCAACAAGTTTAGCAAGGTCAGCATTAGTAAGTATGTCTTCGGGAACGTATCCCTGAACACCTGTAATGGCAGCAGTTATTTTGGTCATAATGGAGATGTAGTTATGAATTATAAGTTGTGAATTATGAATTATAAAAAAACCGCTTCGGCGAACTATTCATAACTCATAATTTATAACTTACAACTAAAAACTAACGTAATGCTTCTTTAATTTTTTCAGTAACTTTCGATTCAACTACCTTACGGCAAAGATGAACCATATTTTTTACCGCCGTTGCCGACGACGAACCATGAGCGATAATAACATTTCCGTTTACCCCAATTATCGGACTGCCCCCAACAGCTTCGTAATTTGTTTTGTCTAAAAATTCATCTCTAATACCTCTATCTTTCATAATACCGTAGAGAGATTCGCCCATTTTCAAGAGAATATTTCCTGTAAAGCCATCCGTAACAATAACATCGGCTTTTCCCTTGAAAAAATCTTTCCCTTCGATATTACCAATAAAGTTGATGGTTTTATCTTCTTTCATCAGTTTATAGGCTTGTTGAGCGATTAATGAACCTTTTTCTTCTTCTTCACCAATGTTCATCAAAGCTACTCTTGGCGATTCAATATCCATCGTTGCCTTTGCATAAATAGAACCCAGAACACCAAACTGAGCCAGCATTTCGGGTTTCACATCAGCATTTGCACCAATGTCTAAAATTACCGCCAATTTCCCATCAATTTGTGGAGCAAATCCTGCAATTGGTGGGCGTTGAACCCCATCAATGGTTTTTATTGAGAATAAAGACCCGACCATCATCGCTCCGGTATTACCTGCGGAAGCAAATACGTCAATCTCCCCCGTCTTTAAAAGTTTAAACCCAACTCCGATGCTGGAATTGGGTTTAGATTGCAAGGCTCTAACGGGGTGTTCACCCATTTCAATAGTCTCATTTGCTTCAACAATTTCAATGTTTGTACCCTTAAACTTTTGATTATCAAGTATTTGTTGAATATCCTGAACTTTACCAATCAATACGATGGTAAGGTCAGCAGGTGTTTCTTGTGCTGCTAAAATAATTCCCTCAACGATTGCTTTGGGGGCATAATCTCCACCCATTGCATCAATACCTATCTTCATTAATATATTTTTCGGTTAAACGATTTAACCACAAATTTAACGATTAATGAAGTGTTAATCAGTATTTTTTCGTAAAAATAATTAGGCATTAAGATTTGGGGTTAAAAATTATATATGTAACCCATTACTAATCAAAAGTTTATACTTGATTTGGGCATAAACTAAATCAAAAACCTTACAAAAATTAAGGGGTTGGATATTAGTTTATTTCTAATGCCCAACCCCTTAATCTTAACAACTAATTACGCTTGAACAGCATAACCTTCAACAACCATTTTGCCTTTATACATCAAATTACCCTCGAATACGTGAGCACGGTGACGCAAATGGATTTCGCCAGTTGTTGGGTCTGTAGTGATTGTTTTTGGAGTTCCGAAGTCGTGTGAACGTCTTTTATCTCTACGAGTCGTCGAAATTCTGCGTTTAGGATGTGCCATTTCTTTATTTTCTTAATTTATGATTCGTTATTTATTTATTACTAATTTTTGTTCAATTTCATCAAAGCCTCCCAACGTGGGTCAATTGGCTTTTCTACGGTAATTTCAGATTCACTATCTTGACTTTCTACACTCTTCAAAGTTGAATAAACTATTTCTCCTTCATCTTCTGATTCTTGATCGTTGATTTCAAAATTCTCATCGTGATCATCATCTCCAACGTCAAAATCATCATCATCATCGTCCAATTCATCTTCATCAAAATCTTCTTCTTCGTATTCGTCTTCAAATTTTTTCATCAGACTTTCATACGTCACTTCATCTTGGGTGAAGCGTGGATGAAGTTTTTTGATAGGAATTTGCAAGCCAATAAAATCAAAAATATCTTGGGCAACATTGATATATTGTGAATTACGATCAATCAACATTAATTCTTCTGTAATTTCTTCATTGTGGTCAGAGAATTTTAAAATCATTTTCTGCGTAATATCCACTGGAAAATCGAAGAGATCAAGACTTCGGTCGCAAGTTAACTCAACACTTCCAGTGATTTTGTACATCATCTGAATCATCGTCTCATTTTTATTGAGAACCACTGTTGCTTTAAAATGTCCTTTTTCAATTAAATTTTGGTCGAGTGCTTCAAAAAAATCATCGTTTCCTTCAAACTCATGCAGATATTGCTTGCTTTCGAGGCGAAAAATGTCAATTTTGAATGTATTTAGGATACTTTTTTGCACAGACTTAATTTTAAAAGACTGCAAAATTAAGTACTTTTTATTAGAAAGAAAAGGAAAGTTTGAATTTAGTTATAAGGGAGAAGTAATGAGTGAGAAGTGGGTGTTCTATTTACGCACAAAAAGTGTCCGGAAACGGACACTTTTTGTTTTTTGATTATTTTCAAATTACTGATAATCAGATAATTATATAATTGGCACAGGTTTGGTTAAACTATTATTAACTAAATATTTCTGCCAAATTTAATTGAATGCCAGTTGCAGAATCTACCAAAATATTGTCATTATTAAAGAAAATATATTTACCTATTTGAGAATGTACACTTACTGCTTTTAAACTTGGCATCACTAACCAGCACGATTGAACTCCTGCAAAGAAATATCTCTCAAATTTGAGTAATATTTCATCGTTTGATTGTGTTGGAGAAACAATTTCGATGGCAGTTAAAGGCATTTTATCAAACGTTATTGAATCATGCGAAAAATCTACCGTCATCTTATGGTAAATTGAAATGTCAGGCACACAATTAGGTCTTTGTGGCATTTCAAGGGTTAATTCTGGAAGAAAAGTAAATTGTTTACGATAGTTAATGTTCAATTCAGTAACAAGATTATTCTGAATATATGAGTGGTTAAGACTTGGCATGGGTTTTCCTCTTTCGGATTCGTAGGCAGTCATCTCTCTTTTTGCCCAATTTTCGATTAATTCCATATTATTTTTATTTTCCTCAAATATACATAAAAATTTAGAGTCATGTTACAAAATTATCTAAAAATAGCCCTACGAAATCTTGTTAAAAACAAGGTGTATTCTTTCATTAATATTGCTGGTTTGGCGGTTGGTATGGCAGTGGCTATGCTCATTGGTTTATGGATGATTGATGAGCTTTCTGCCAACAAACATCACAAAAATTATGAGATACTTTACCAAGTGAAAATGCACCAAACTTTTGATGGACACCGAGGCACACAGGATGCTTTACCTTTTCCAATGGGCGAAGAATTACGAACTAAATATCCTGATTTTAAGGCAGTTGCGATGTCGGATTGGGGAAGTGGACATTCGTTAGCAACGGGTAATCAGAAGTTTAGTAAGGAGGGACATTATCTGGGCGAACAGGGCATTGATATGTTTTCTTTTGAAATTTTGAAAGGGGATAAAAACCCTTTGAAAGAGCCTTATTCAATTGTACTAACGGATGAATTAGCCAAAACAATTTTTGGGGATAAAGACCCCATCGGTATGGTTTTGAAAATGGATAATACTGCCGATTTGAAAGTAACTGCTGTTATAAAAAAACAACCCAAAAGTGCTACTTTTCAATTTGATTATTTGTTGCCTTGGGGTTTGTACATTAAGCTGAATACATGGATGGAAAAGGAGAGTTCAAACTGGGGTAATAATTCGTACCAAGTGTTTGCTCAATTAAAAGAGGGGATAAATCCCGAAAAAACGAATGCTAAAATTGCGAAGGTTGTGTTTGACCATTTTAAGGATAATGCCATGATGCAAAATACGATTAAACCCGAGGTTTTAATTCACCCCATGTCAAAATGGAGATTGTATAATGATTTTACGGATGGCATAAACACGGATGGATTTATTAAATACGTAAAATTATTCGGCATTTTTGGCATAGTAATTTTATTGATTGCCTGTATCAATTTTATGAATTTAAGTACTGCACGTTCCGAAAAAAGAGCTAAGGAAGTAGGCGTAAGAAAGGCAATGGGGTCGGGGCGTGGGGAGTTGATTGGGCAATTTTTGAGTGAGTCTTTGATAATTTCTTTCATCGCTTTGGGGTTTGCCTTGATTATGGTTGAATTTACGCTACCTGCCTTCAACATACTTACTAAAAAAGACGTTTCTCTTCAATTGACAAACCCTATTTTTTGGGTCATCATGTTAGCTTTTACGGTATTTACGGGGCTTTTAGCGGGTAGTTACCCAGCTCTTTATTTATCAGCTTTTAATCCTGTGAAAGTACTGAAAGGGACAATTCGGGTAGGGAAAAGTGCTTCTTTGCCCCGTCAGATTTTAGTGGTTACACAATTTACTTTTTCTATTGCCTTGATGATTGGAACGGTAATTATTTACCAACAAATTCAGTACGGCAAAAATCGCCCAGTTGGTTACGATAATAAAGGCTTACTCACGGTTTTTGGCTCGGCAGAATTAATTAAAAACTATAATCCTCTTCGTAATGAATTATTAGCTTCAGGAGCGGTTTCATCCATTTGCAAATCTTCGTCTCCCCCGTATAATGCTTGGAGTAATAATGCTGGATTTGAATGGAAAAATGCCAAACCCAATGATAAATCTGTGATTTTTAATACCGTTGCCGTAAGTTATGATTACATTAAAACGATGGGGATTAAACTAAAATCGGGGCGAGATTTTTCCACTGATTTTGCCTCGGATTCTGCTGGTATGATTTTGAATGAAGCAGCCGTTGAGCGTATGGCACTTAAAGAACCCATTGGAGAAACGGTAAAATGGAATGGAGATGCACTCAAAGTATTGGGCATAATGCCAAACTTACAGGTGGGTTCGCCTTTTCAGAATATTTCACCGATGGTAGTATATTTTAATATAAATTCGGTAAACTGTTTTTGCATTAGACTAAACCCCAACGTTTCAACCTCGGTGGCAATTAAAAAAATGAACGTAATTTTTGATAAATTCAATCCTGGTTATCCCTTTGATTACCAATTTACGGATGAACAATACGCCAAGAAATTTGAATATTTAGAACTCATCGGTAGTTTATCGTTGTTGGTAGCATTTTTAGCCATTTTTATCTCTTGTTTGGGTTTGTTTGGTTTGGCATCTTTCATGGCAGAACAACGCACCAAAGAAATTGGCATAAGAAAAGTTTTGGGAGCAACAGTAATGAATATTACTGCTTTACTATCAAAAGATTTCTTAAAATTGGTAATTATTTCTATCGTCATTGCTTCACCAATTGCTTATTTTACGATGAAAAAATGGCTGCAAGATTATGAATATCGGATAGAAATTGGGATGGGAGTTTTTGTTTTAGTAATGGTGGTTTCGATTGTAATTGCTTTATTAACAGTGAGTTATCAGGCGATTCGGACGGGCTTGGCTAATCCTGTGAAGTCCTTGCGGACGGAGTAAACAGTTGTCAGTTTCACGACTGACAACTATCATATACTTATTATTGAGTCAGTTTCAGTAATTCTGTTTTCAAAACTGGAATAGAATGCTCAAGTTGTCGTTGAAAATTATGCCATAATTGCGTTAAAACTGCTATATCAATTTCTTCTTTGGCTTTTCTATCTATTTCGTTCATTAATATTTCCATCTCACTCAATCCTACCATACCGAGTGTAGGCTTGAGTTTATGAGTAAGTTGTGCCAAATTATCCAAATCTTTTTGATTAATGAATTGGTCCATCACCACAAAGTCGGGCAAAACATCATCCAAAAATGTTTGAATCATATCGGCAGCATATTCTTTATCATCGCCATAAAGTTGTTTCAATCGGGCATAATCAAGCATCGAACTCGAGTGATTTTGAGGAATAGCAATCTGTTCAACTCGTGTTTTGGCATTCTCCAAATACCGCTGAATAACGTTCAGCAAGTTGTTTGGTGCAAAAGGTTTGGTAATAAAATCATTCATTCCCGTGGCAAGTGCTTTATTTTTTTGGTCGAGCATCGCCGAGGCAGTTAAAGCTATAATTGGCGTATTTTGGTTAAGATTTTTAGTATTCCGAATGGTGATAGTTGCTTCGTAGCCGTCCATATTTGGCATTTGAATATCCATCAAAATAATATCGTAAAGCTGCTTTTGTACTTGTTCAACGGCTTTTTTGCCATCCAATACTATTGTAAAATCTACGTTCCATTTTGTGAGTAAATTAATAATGTATTTTTGATTCATGATGTTGTCTTCTGCCACTAAAATCTTACAGCCTTCAACGCTACTCGGGGCAAATTGAATTTCATTGGTATTTTGTACAACTTCGGTATCGGATTTTTGGAAAGGAAGCAAAAAAGTAAATATTGTTCCTTCGCCTTCTTCACTTTTTACGGAAATCGTCCCTCCCTGCAATTCAACTAATTGCTTAGTAATTGCCAGACCCAATCCTGTACCTTTATGTTTATTGCCTTGGGTGGTGATTTGTTTGAATTTCTGAAATATCAGCTCCAATTTTTCTTGGGGAATGCCAACACCTGTATCAGCAATTTTAAACTCAATCCAAGAAATTCCGTTTATCTCTTTTTTTAATTTAACGGTAATATCAATGGAACCCTCTTCGGTAAATTTCTCAGAATTTCCAATAATATTTAAGAGGGCTTGGTTTAAGATTAAATCATCTCCGATATAAGTTCCAGAAATGCGAGCATCCACCATCAAATTTAATTCAATCGGACGTGCTTCAAGTTTTATTTGAAAAACCCTTTGGTTGGTACGAAGTAAACCTACCAAATCAAAAGGATGATTTTGCACTTCTATTCGTCCTGCTTCAATTTTTGCCATATCAAGTAAGTCGGAAATAAGACTGAGCAAGAAGTCAGCCGATGTTTTAAGAATGTCTAAATATTCGTATTGTTGTTTATTGGGTCGAGTATCGTACAACAAATGCGTCATGCCAATAATGGCATTCAAAGGCGTACGAATCTCGTGGCTCATATTTGCCAAAAACTGTTTTTCAGCCTGACGAGCATCTTCGGCAATTTGTTTGGCCAGTTCCAGTTCCTGTTCGAGTTGTTTTCGTTCGGTAATATCGTAGTGAACTCCCATTGAGCCAACCAACACACCATTTTCATCTAATATTGGAGCACCACTAATAATTGTCCATATTTTACTACCATCTTTTTTATTCAATCTTAATTCGTAAGAAGAAGCACGACCTTTTCCACGTTCTTTATGTTCATCTTCGAGGGTTTTATTAAACTCTTCATCAATAAAAAGTTGTTGTGCATTTTTACCAATTAGTTCTTCTTCGGTATAACCGACCATTTTACAGAAGCGGTCGTAGGCACGAATAATTGTTTGGTTCAAATCAACTTCCATCAAACCAAGTTCCATATTATTCATAATTCCCCGATACTTTTCTTCACTTTTTCGGATAAGTTCCTGCGAAAGATGCTGTTTGGTAATATCGGTATATTCCCAAAGGTGCCCTCGATATTCTCTCTCCAAAAAAATGGGAATATAATTTCTCAGAAAAACCCTACCGTCCTTCAAAATTAATTTTTCTTCCACACAAATTTCTTTCCGAACTAATATTTTATTTATGTTTGCTACAAATTGTTCGGGATTTTCAAATAAATGTTTTGATTGTTCCGCCGATTGTGAGCAATCAACTCCAATTAAATCTTCGGTACTTACTGGAATATTAAAAATTTCGCAAAACAATTGATTAACAAGAATTATTTTGCGATTTTCATCTTCAACTAAAACGCCTTTTTGTAGATTTGTGATGAGCGTCGAGAGTCGAGTCTGGGTTGTTCTTAGTGAATCTTCGGCATTTTTTCGATCCGTAATATCACGGGCTACTGCTACCAGTTCGACCACCATATTATCTATTTCAATGAGTCTTACGGTTTGGCCAATCCACACGATTTCACCTCCCTTGGTAGTTACAGGGAACTCTTTGTAAGTGCTATCGAGCTTTTGCTCAATCATTTTGTAGTAGAATGTAATCAAATCTTTTCGGTATTCAGGTGGCACAAGTTGTTGAAAATGCTTTCCAATTATTTCTTTCTCCGAAAATCCTAAGCGTTTTTTTACTACTGTATTTACAAAAGTAAAAAAGCCATCCACCGAAATTTTGTAAATAATATCCTGGACAGATTCAATAAGTTCTTGGTATTTTTGTTCCGTTTTTTGAAGTTCAGCAACACCTTTCGCTATTTGGCTTTCAAGATTTTCATTGAGATTTAACAGCCGATTGTTGGCTTCATATAACTCCAAAGCTTTTGTTTCCAAAATTTCCTCAGCTTGTTTACGAGCTTTTTGCTCTCGTTCAATTCTGCGTTTGAGTAGTTCTATCTCTTCCATCTTATTTTTTTACAATCACAAATTTAACTGAACTCCCATCATTATTAAGATTTTCCTGAGTTATCAAAGCCTTTTCCCCGTAATGCGCCAAACAGCCCTCAATAAGCCCGTAAGCTAAGTCTGCCATTTTGCGGGCAGAAGTATAATTCATAACCAATGTACTATCATCAGGTTTTGAAATATCAAAATGTGGTAATTCGGCATCTGGATAAAGTTTTTTTACCTCCACGTGAATATAATCATGAATAAAGGCTAAAAACGAAAATGCATCTGGCGCTTTTTCTATAAAATGATGATACGTTTTTGTGAATGTTTCAAATAAATATCCTCCAAAAGCTCGAAGCAAGTCTGGAACAGGAATATTAGATTGATGACTTAAATTAACTACCAAATTTGCCATTTCGGTATGAGAATAAGTTCCAATAGAAGTATAAATACCTCCAGAATCCAACTCAGTATTATTGAGAAGATTATCTACCATTTGATAGCCAAATTTCTTTTCGACCATTTCAAAAAATTCTGTAAAAACGATACCTTTCATAGTGATTTGAAATAAGATAATATACACAAAGCAAGTGAAAATTAAATGTAATAAGTGTGCTAACGTTTAATTTCTATTCAGTAAAATTAAAGATAATTTACCACCCAAATACGAGATAATTACAATATCTGATTTTTTTATAAGAAAGTTAACATTTTATTTAAGTGTGTATAAAATACAATTTATGCGTGCTAATATTTATGTTTTCTTTTAGCATTGTTCTAATAAATTAACAAGCACACTCCTAAATTATTTCAAAAAATATCGCTTTATATCGTAACCTTCTCTCCGTTTCTCAGTTTCCACATTCAAATTAATCAATGCTTTCTTAATAAATCATTGGAGATAAATTGCATTTATCCAGGCAACATTTTATCGGGGAAAAGCAACTATTATTTTCCTTTATTCCCTCATAAATATAGAGCATTTAAACGAGTAAATGCTATTGATAAAATTCAACATTTTAAAATAAAAAACCTGTTTTAACTATATTTATCCTTTTATTGGGTTCGATTCTTTTTCCCCAAAATGACAAAAAGGATGCTGCTCAAATTCAAAAGAAAAAATATTTTACGCAAAAATTTTCCATTCCAATCCGATTAGATGGTATGCTGGATGACAAAGCCTGCTGCAGCATGGGGTAGTGATTTTCTTCAATACCTCGAGCATTATCTAACACGATTGAAATGGATTTATCGGGCATTTGACTTTTTAAATAATACAAGAAAGCTACGATTGCTTGAGTATTTACTGTTGTAAGATTGGTTTGGGAAAGAATTTTTTGGGTTATCGTACTAACATTCCCGATAACAGTTAACCGCTTTATTCCCGCATTAGATTTGATGAATAAACGAATGTTAGACCTCATATTAAATAGAAATACTTCCATGACAAAATGAACAGTATCAAGAAATAAGGAATATAGCGCTCTATTCGTAGCCTTTTAAATGCCTAAATTTAGTATTTCCGTTAAAATAAGTCTGCTGTTTTGGACATCAGCTTTTGAAGGAATATGACCTATTTCTTTACTTAAAATGAAGTCTTCTAAAAAAAAGATTCGACTTCATTTAGAGAGCGTTGAAGACCAGTGAGGAGAGTTCATTCCGTTCTTTGGCTTGACTTAATTCTAAATTCGATAATAATGTCTCTGAATAAACCTCTAATTCTGATTGACCAGCAGCATAATTTTCATATTTCAAACTCTATATTCCAGATTGATTATAAAGTTGAATAAAATTTGATACTTTTTAACGACTCTAACCAACATATAAGCCAATTTAGTATTTAAGATAAATGTAGTGTATTCTTTTTTTGAACAAGAGCCTCAGGATAGTTATACATTTTGTATTTTAGGGGTACAATTTCAGCGTGGATGGTTTAAGCCGTAGGGGAACTATGAGCGTTGTTTTGTTTAGTCGTAACAAAATTGCTCACTTTTAGCTATTTTTAAAATATTGGTATTTATACCACGCAAATTATAGGCAGAAAACCGTTATCGGACATGATAAAATCAATCCTGACAACGGTTTTTACTAAAAAATAATCGCTATTCTTAAAAATTGGGCTTCAATAAATACTTTGCATAAAAGTCATCAATTACTTTTACGGCCTCCGTTGGCGTATCTACCAAAGCTACTAAATTCAAATCATCGGCACCAATATATCCTTGGTCGAGCATGGTTTGTTTAACCCATTCAAATAACCCTCCCCAATATTTCTTCCCAACCAAAACCACGGGAAAACGGGCTATTTTCTTGGTTTGCATCAAGGTTAATGACTCAAACATTTCATCCAATGTTCCAAAACCACCGGGCATAATAATAAACCCCTGCGAGTATTTTACGAACATTACTTTACGCACAAAAAAGTAATCAAAATCGATACTTTTATCTCTATCTATATAATCGTTCGGCTTTTGTTCAAAGGGTAAATCAATATTCAATCCCACCGATTTTCCGCCTTGTAATTTTGCGCCTTTATTACCCGCTTCCATAATTCCAGGACCGCCACCCGTGATCACTCCGTAACCGTGACGAACCAATTTAGCCGCAATTTCTTCGGCCATGATGTAATATGGATTGTCGGGTTTTGTTCTTGCCGACCCAAAGATGGACACGCAAGGGCCAATCTTAGCCAATTTGTCAATTCCTTCCACAAATTCAGACATTACCTTGAAAATTCTCCAAGATTCTTCTGAATGTATCTCCGACCAAGTGTGGTCAATGAATGCTTTTTTGATTTTTTCGTCGTCACTTAACAGTCTCACGCTCTCTCTATCTGTCATAATTATTTATTTGTTGAATAGTTGAAGGAGGAATTGTCAATGATTTATTTAGAATTCAATCATTCAACAATTCCACATTTGTATTTTCCGTACCTTTACGATTATACGGCTTTAAATAACAAAAAAAAACGTTCAATAGTTACAAATACTTACATTTTTTATGGAAATATCAAAAAAAATAGCCATTGGAGGCGACCATGCGGGGTTTGAATATAAAGCAGAATTGATTAAATTATTGACCGCCGAAGGGTACGAAGTTAAAGATTTTGGCCCTTTCAGTACTGCCTCATGCGACTACGCTGATTTTGCCCATCCAGTAGCATCAGCCGTTGAAAATCAGGAATTTAGATTCGGAATTCTTTTGTGTGGAAGTGCCAACGGCGTAGCCATTACCGCTAATAAACACCAAAAAATTCGGGCGGGATTAGCTTGGAATACCGAAGTGGCTGCCTTGGTTCGTTTGCACAATGATGCCAATGTACTTTGTATTCCTGCTCGTTTCGTGACTTTTGAGGAGGCAATCGAAATCACAAACGTTTTTCTGGAAACGCAATTTGAAGGTGGAAGACATCAATTAAGAATTGACAAGATTCCTTGTTAAATAAAAAATGTCGGCAAGCAATTCCATTGTGGATTAAAGCTTGCCGACATTAATTAATAAAATTGCAAATCAAATTCTCGGAATCAACATAGGTACATTTTTCTGATATTCTTCATACTTTTTGCCAAATACACCAACCAATTTTTTCTCCTCAAAATAAATACCAATTCTGATATAAATACTTAAAAATAAGGCAGTTATCAGATAGCTTTCAGTAGCAAAAAAACCAAAACTTCCCCAAATAAATAATAGAATTCCCACGTATAACGGATGTCTAACAAATTCGGATAATCCTTCAGTGGTTAATTCAGGTCGTTTTTTATCCTGAAAATCGGTCCCAATAAATTCCTTTAAATCATAATTTTTGAAGGAAATATACATTACAAATATTCCCGAAAACATCATAATCCCGCCCAATAACTGATTAAAAATCGAATCTTCCATGAGTTTTTTGGAACTCATAGAAATCTGAAAATAGACAATTGGTAGCAACAAAACAATGGCTAACAAATTGTAAATCAGTCGGTAATACTTTACTGAGAATATTTTTTTAACCGCCTCAGAGGCCAACACAGAATGAATAATGCCGTAGCCAATCCATAAAATCCCTAAAATCACTTCGTTTTTCATATAACTAATTTATTGGGGATAATCCTAATACCTAAAACCTAACCCCTAATTTCACCCTTTATAAAATACCCATTTTGAAATCTCTTTCCAACTTGGTTTTTTGCCGTACATTAAAATTCCCACTCTATAAATTTTTCCAGCCATCCAAGTAGTTCCCATAAAGCCTAAAACCAATAACGAAAACGACAAAGCTATTTGCCAATTCGGAACGCCAAAAGGTAGTCTCACCATCATATCAATCGGTGAAGTAAGTGGAAACATCGAAGCCCAAAATGCCAAATTACTATCGGGGTCTTGGATAATGGCTTGTCCCAAAAAGAAAGAAACCAATATCGGAACCGTGACGGGTAGCAGGAATTGTTGAGCCTCCGAAGCATTTTCAACGGCCGAACCAACGGCAGCAAACAATGAACTATAAATCAAATATCCACCGATATAGAACAAAAAGAAGCAGATGATTAATTTCGCCAAAGAGATATTTTCAACGGTTTGCGAAATACCAGACAATGGGTTTTTAGCTTTAAAATCACTTTTAAATTTCTCTACTTCTTCTTTATTTACGCCCGTTTTTTGCATGACTTTCACTTTCTGCTCCACTTTTCCAGACATCAAAGAAGTCGTTGCCGTAGAGGCGATGAAAGTAAGAACTCCCCACAATAAAAATTGCGTGATACCCACCAAACCAACGCCAATAATCTTGCCCATCATCAATTGGAAAGGTCTTACCGACGAAATCATCACTTCAATAATACGGTTACTTTTTTCTTCAATCACACCATTCATTACTTGAGAACCGTATAAAAATGCCGAAATATATAGCACAAAACCAAAAATACCCGCCAAAATCATGGCTCCCGTTGAGCTACTACTTTGCTCTTGGCCATCTTCTTGCAACGTGAAAGTGTCGGAACTAACTTTAACTTTATTATCCTCCAAAACTTTCAAATCAATGTTGGCATTTTTGAGTTTGATATTGCGTAATTCTGCTTGAATCGCCCCTTCAATATCGTGTTGCGTCCCAAAACCGATGCTTTTCTTTCCCACCATTTTCACGCCTTCAGGATTTGTCAGAATGTCTTTAGGAATGTTTACCAAAATATCAGCATCGCTTTTCAACAAGCCTTTTTTGGCTTCTTCAAAAGGCTTGTTAATAAATTTATACGTTAATTCTTCTTCCGATTTGATTTTATTGTTGAACAATCCGCTGTCATCCACAATTTCAATAGTCTTGGTTTCATTTGAATTCAAGGCTAAGTAAACTGGAATGGCATAAACGCCTGCCAACAGAAATGGAACAAGGATTGAAGCAATCCAGAAAGATTTTTTGCGTACCCGTGTTAGGTATTCTCTTTGTATAATGAGTAATATTTTGTTCATATTTGTAGCCCGATGCTTCCGCAACGGAGGTTATATCTTAAGATTTATTTTAGAAAATCGGATTACAACAAATCATTGGCTTCTCCACCGACAACTTTAATGAAAATTTCATTGAATGAAGGAATATTTTCGTTAAAAGAGTTTAGTTCAACGTGCTGAATTAAATGATTAATTAACTGGTTTACAGGCATTTCTTGTGTATTACGAATATGCGCTTGTATAATATTATCTTCCAATCTTTTGGTATTCAATACTTCAAAAATGCCGTTTTCAGTGGGTAAATCTCCCGTAAATTGGATGGTGTAAGAATTATCTTTAAAACGATTTTTTACCTCTTTTTTGCCTCCGTGCAATACCACTTTTGATTTATTTATTAAAGCAATATTATCGCACAATTCTTCCACAGATTCCATTCTGTGAGTCGAGAAAATGATGGTTGTACCCCGTTCTTTCAATTCCAAAATTTCGTCTTTCAATAAATTTGCATTGATGGGGTCGAAACCCGAAAAAGGTTCATCCAAAATGATTAGTTTAGGTTCATGAACAATGGTAGCGATGAATTGTGTTTTCTGTTGCATCCCTTTTGAAAGGTCTTCCACATTTTTATCCCACCATTCTTTAATGTCAAATTTAATAAACCAACGTTTTAGTTTTTCGAGTGCTTCGGCTTTTTTCATGCCTTTCAACTGGGCAAGATATAAAAGTTGTTCGCCGACTTTCATTTTTTTATAAAGTCCACGTTCTTCGGGCAAGTAGCCGATGTCTTCAATGTGTTTGGGTTGGAGTCGTTCACCGTTGAGCATAATTATTCCTTCGTCAGGTGCGGTGATTTGGTTGATAATTCTGATGAGCGAAGTTTTGCCCGCTCCATTGGGACCCAATAACCCAAAAATAGAACCTTGAGGAACTTCAATACTGACATCATCTAAGGCGGTGTGTTCGGAATAGCGTTTAACAACGTGCTGAGCTTCTAAGATATTTGACATAATTATAAGTTTTGGTTTTTTGTAGTTGGTTTGAGAACCATATTAGCCCCCGAATCGTCACACAAAACAAAGAGCGTTTGTCAAAAATGATTTAGATTTTTGACAAACGCTCTTTTTAGCTTGATAACCGGCAATTATTCTGAGTCTGTAATAGGCTCAACTTCAGGAGTCACTGGTTTTGAAGCGGGTTTATTCTTTGAAGTGCTTTTTTTAGTAGGAGCTGGTGTTGCTACTTTTGCTTTGGGTGCAGCGGCTGGCTTGGGAGATGAAGAAGTTTTATCGTTGGTTACGATGGAAATTTTAGCATTCAATGCTGCTTTTTCAGCCGCCTTTTCTTTCGCTTTTGCCACTTTTTTCGCTTTTGCTACTAATTTTTTTGTCGCTTTAATGGCATCTTTTTCTTGATCCTCTTCTTCGTCTTTTTGCAATTTTGCAAATTTCTTTACGATATCCTTAGAACATTCATCAACGGCTTTCACTAATTTTTTAGCGCTTTTTGCGTTCAATCCGTGCAATTTTCCTAAAATTACTGCCGATATGTCATTTGAGAGACTTCTGTTATCTGATTTCATTATCAATATTATTTAAATGTTAAGAGAATATTATTTTTGTGACAACGAATATAGGGATAAGGTTTAACTCAAAAAAATTTTTTGTGTTAAGTTTTTAAGAAAAGTCTGTAAACTTTAGGTTCATTATTCAATAATTTGACCTTGAATAATACAATGTTGCAAAACTTTATCTTGATAATTTTTCCAATAATTTTGATGGCAAATTATAATCTTTAAATTTTCCCACTACCTTTGCAACAGTTTATGGTGCTTTCTATTCGTTATCAAACGAATTTAACGCTTAATAGGGAAATCGGTTCAATGCCGATACTGTCCCCGCAACTGTAAGTTTTATAAAGTCATTACCATGCTTCAATAACCACTGGAAAGAATTGATAATTATCAATTATCAATTATCAATTAAACTCTGGGAAGGTTTAGGTAATGATAAAACGAGTCAGGAGACCTGCCATTGAATCATTCTTGATTTTTGTTTACGGAAGATGAACACAATCGAGCGTTAGAATTTCTCTTTTTATTTTCTTGGTCAATTTCAGCGGTACTTCCGTCGGTCAAGGCTTAACGAATTTTTGTTATGTCTCTTGTCGTGTATTCTGTGCGTTATCGAATTTTATTTTCATTATTGGGTCTGGTTTTACCCCTGTTTGGCTACGCCCAAGAAATTGCCAACAAGCAAATTGATGAAGTAAAAGTGATGGGTTTTGCCACTGAACACTTTATGGCGGGTTTGAAAGTGCAAAAAATAGACTCGGCAACTTTAGCCAGATTTCAATTCCAAACCTTAGCCGATTTCTTGCAATTTCAATCACCAATTGCTTTTAAAAGTTACGGTTCTGGACAATTAACAAGCATTTCTTTTCGTGGAACTTCGGCAATGCATACTGCGGTACTTTGGAATGGACTCAATATCAATAGCCCAATGGCGGGACAAATGGATTTTTCCACCGTTCCAGTGTTGGGTTTCGACGAGATGTCAATTCAATATGGTTCAGCCGCCAGTTGCGTAGGTACGGATGCGGTTGGTGGAAGTATTTTGTTGAGTTCCGTTCCGAAATGGAAACAAAAAGGCACGAATTTCACCGTTGGCGGTCAGTACGGAAGTTTTGATAATTATAATGGACAAACGGGTTTGAGATTTGTAAAAGTCAGTAAATCGGGCTTACAGTTTTCGGGAAAAACCTTATTGTATGGAAGTCAATATAACAACCATTTCAACGCAACCGAACGAACCGACAACACCGGGAGAACTTACCCGATTGAGCCATCAGAAACTGCCCAAAAAGGATTCATTCAAGATTTATATTTGAAGAAAAAGAATGGAAATACGCTTTCTTTAAATATCTGGGTGACCGATAATAAATTGGCCATCCAGCCCGATGTGATTGCTTTTCGGGAAATTACGCAAAGCAAAGCCTACCGTGTTTTATCAGCTTACCAATTTGGCAATACCAATGTAAAAGCTGGTTTTATCAAAGATATTTTGGATTACGGAACGGGCGATTTTTTAACGCCAAGTCATTCAGAAACAGATAGATACATTGCTCGTGCCGAACACGAATTTTCTATAAAAAAGAAAGATTCCTTCCAACAAACTTCCTTGAGAATTGGCGCTGAATTTGTGCATTACATCGCCAAAGTTGATGGTTATGGTGGTGGCTCAATCACCGAAAGCCGACAAGATATTTTTGCTTTATTACGTCAACAATTTACCCAAAAACTAACTGCTTCGTTAAATCTTCGTCAGGCGTTTTCAACTCGTTATGTTGCTCCGTTTACGCCCTCTTTTGGCTTAGAATATGCGGTAATTTCAAACGAAAAAACACAAATCAAATTAACAGGAAATATTGCTAAAAGTTATCGTTTGCCAACGCTCAATGAACGCTATTGGAAAGTATTGGGCAATCTCAATATTCAACCTGAAAGTGGATTGAACAAAGAAATTGGAGCGAATTGGAAACAAGTTATTTCTACGAATCTCAATGCTTCATTAGGCGTAAATGTTTATCATAATTTGATTGATAATTGGACGTATTGGAATCCCGATAAAGGCTACCGAGTAGAGAATTTACAGCAAGTATTGAGTCAAGGATTTGAAATAATGGGTAGTGCTAAATATTTAAAAGACAAAATGTTAGCGGGCGTATCGGCTACTTATGCTTACACCGATGCATCTCAGCAAAAAGTCTATGATGTTTATGCCGTTGATATTATTGGCAAGCAATTAATTTACGTTCCCTTACACACGCTCACGGGAACGGCATACGTGGGCAAAGGCGATTGGTCATTGAATGTTCAAGGGCTTTATAATTCCGAACGCTATATCACTTTTGACCATTCAGGGCGACCATTTCCGTCGTACTTTATCGTAAATAGTACAGTTTCGGGCAAAATTCATATCGGCAAAATTCAAAGTAATCTTATTTTCCAAGTCAATAATTTGACGGATACCGTTTATCCGAGCGTTAGAAAAAATGCGATGCCAGGGCGTAGTTTTTCTTTGGGCTTGGTGTTTTCGGGGAATGGTTTCAATAAATAAAATTCAATAATTTTCATTCATATAAATCAATACAATAATGCAGTTTAATACTATTAATATACGTTCATTAGCCGCTTGTGCTTTAATTTTAGGGCTAAATGCTTGTAAATCAACTTCTGAGCCAGAGCCTTCTCAACCTTACGATACAGGCGTTTTTGTGATAAACAGAGGGAATTTCTTCGATAATAATGGTTCAATTAGTTTGATAAATTCGACGACAAAAGCGCTTAGTTTTGATATTTTTCAAACAGAAAATGTTAATTCTTTGGCTGGTGGCGTAAGTGATTATGCTGAAATAGATGGCAAAGGAATTATTTTGGTAGATAACGCTACGGCTGGAAAAGATGCAATCGAAATTGTGAATGCCCGTACGTTTAAATCGGTGGCAAAAATTCCTTCGAGTGATCTTGAAAACCCTCGCTATGTAGCAAAAGCAGGAACCAATAAAGCCTACGTAACGTGTTGGGATTCCTTCAATGCTGATTATTCATACAAGCCTGGCTACGTTTTGGTAATTGATTTAACGACTAATAAAGTAATTAAGAAAATTGCTGTACAGAAAGGTGCAAATAAATTATTGGTTGTTGGCAATGAAGCGATTGTAGCCACGACAACTTATAGCGATGCAACGACTATTTCAATCATTGATACGCAAGCCGATGCTATTAAACAAACTGTTGAAATAGGATATGAACCCCAATTAATTGGTGCGGATGCCAATGGAAAAATATGGCTTTATGCGGATGGAAAATTTGTAAAATTCAACCTAATCTCGAAAGCGGTGGAAAGTCGTATTGCCTTTGCTTCACCAAGTAGCATAAAATCGGCAGGAAGTTTTACTTTCAATAAAGAAAAAACGGCTATTTTATTTGCCTATTCTTACGCTGATGCTGCCGATAATTATAAGCAAAAAGGAGAAACATACAGTTTTGGCATCAATGATTCAAGTGTTTTAACTACTAAGCCTGTCATTAATAAAGTATTTTCTGGATTAACTACTGACCCAAATACTGGGAATATTTATGCGGGATTTTCTCCATCACTTAAGCAAGCAGGTTACGTTTTCCGTTACCAAGCCAATGGAACATTAATTGATTCTTTAAAGGCTGGAATCGGTCCAGAAGGCTTTTTATTCAAATAAACTAAATAAAAAAAGATTAGCTGAATTTTTAATATTCAGCTAATCTTGAAAATTTTAAATAGATGAAACAGACATTAAATCCCCGTTTTTTAACCTTGCTTTGCTTCATTTTAGCAATCGCTTTATTACGAATTGCCAATGCTGCTCAACTGACACCATTTGCCAATTATACGCCAATCGGTGCATTGGGATTATTTGGCGGAGCGTATTATTCGAGTCGATGGAAAGCTTTTGCCTTGCCAATTCTCACGCTTTTAGTGAGCGATTTGGTGATAAATAAAGTCGTTTTTCAAGGAAAATACGGAGCAATGTACGATGGTTGGTACTGGATTTACGGAATTTTTGCCCTAATCGTTTTATTCGGAAAGGTAATTCTTCAAAAAATAAATGTTCAAAATGTGATTTTGGCGGCAATTATTGCCTCGGTTTTGCATTGGGTTTTGGCAGATACAACCGTTTGGATTGGTGGCGGAACAGATTTAAGAACCATGCTTCCATTCAGCCGTGATTGGGCTGGTTATGTACAGTGTTTAACGCAAGGATTTCCGTATATGAAAAACTTTTTAGTCGGGACATTGGCATATAGTGGGTTAATGTTTGGTGCATTTGAATTGTTGCAAGTACGATTTCCAAAATTAGCTTAGTTTCGATGTATGATGTTCGATGTTTGGTCTTCTTCCGAAAATCGAATACCGAACATCAAACACCGAATATCAAACATCGAGCAACGAAAATCGAAGATCGAGACCAAACATCGGACAACGAATAACAAAAATCCAAAAACAATATGAAAGCCGTTTCTTTCCTTCCTGCCGCCACGCAAATGATTTACGACATGGGTTTGCAAGACCTTTTGTATGGCGTAACTTTTGAATGTCCCGAGAAATCACGGGCTGATAAACAGATTTTGGTTCGTTGCGTATTGGAAGGAAAAGATTATTCGAGTGAAGAAATTGACCGTATTTTTTCCGCTTCAAAAGCCCAAGGGAAAAGCCTTTATTACGTAGAAGAAGATAAATTGCAAGCCATCGCTCCCGATATTGTCATCACGCAAGACGTTTGTGAAGTTTGCCAAATTGACACCAAATGTACCCAAGCGGTCATTGATAATCTTGAAAAAACACCCATCATCATTACACTAACACCCCAAAGTTTGACTGATGTATTTCAGTCTGCCATCACAATTGCTTCGGCACTGGGTCGAGAAGAAGCCGCTTTTCATTATTTGGCGAAACTTCAACATCGTATTGATACCGCCATTGACGTACTCCGAGAACATCGGGCTTTGCCGAAGCGAGTGATGTTGATGGAATGGATTGAACCAATTTATAACTGTGGACACTGGATTCCGCATCAAATTGCGTATGCGGGTGGAACGGATATGTTGGGAAATCCTTCGGGAGATAGCATTGTGACTTCCTGGGAAAAAGTAGTAAAATATGACCCAGAAGTTTTAGTCATCGCTCCTTGCGGTTTTGAAACCAAAAGAAGTCTGGAAGAATTACACCTATTAACCTCAAAAAAAGGTTGGCAGAATCTGCAAGCGGTTCAAAATAAATTGGTTTATATCCTTGATTATGATTTGTTTACCCAACCAAGTGCTTCGACCTTAGTAAATGGTATCGAAATTTTGGCGGCATTATTTCACCCTACACTCTTTAAAATTCCCGAGTCGCTGAAGCATAAAGTTTATGCTATTTTCGATGAGATTTCGGTTGAATGATAACGCATCACTCAATTAAATTTTCCTCTAACTTGTTGGTTAGTCTGTTGCGTAAGTGTCAGACCAAATTTTATTTCCAATAAATATTATTTCTGTTATCTCTACTCAAATGCAAAAAAGAGCCTTAATGAATTGGTCGGGAGGAAAAGATTCAGCCCTCTCGCTATATCATATTCTGAAAAATAAAGAATACGAAGTTGAATATTTATTGACTTCCTTGAATGATTCCTTCAAGCGAGTTTCGATGCACGGTGTTCGGGAAGAATTGCTCGACCAACAAGCCGAAAATATCGGTATTAATTTGATAAAATTACGTTTGGCAGAAACTGTTTCGATGGAAGAATACCAAGCGAAAATGGCAGAAACCATGCAGCCTTTGATTGATACAGGCATTGAATACTCCATTTTTGGCGATATTTTCTTGGAAGATTTGCGTAAACATCGGGAAGAACGATTAGCGGAAGTCGGCATGAAAGGAGTATTCCCCATCTGGAAACGTCCTTCTTTGGAATTATTGGATGAATTTTGGAATTTAGGTTTTAAAACAATTGTCGTTGCCATCAACGGAAATCATTTGGATAAATCATTTTGCGGCAGAATTCTCGACCGTGATTTTGTCAAAGATTTACCCAAAACCGTTGACCCTTGTGGAGAAAATGGCGAATTTCATACCTTCGTTTTTGAAACGCCTTATTTCAAAAATCCCATTAAATTTGACATTGGCGAAACGGTTGATAAAACCTACAATTTCAAAAATTCGGATGGAGACGATTTGACTTCCACCTACTTTTTCACAGATTTAATTCTTAAATAAATGGACTTAATTTGCTCGTGGTCGGGCAGAAAAGAGTCATTTTTTGCTTTGATACAAATGAATCAGCAAGCAATCATTTTATTGAATGCTCCGAATGAAATCGAGAAAATCAGCCACTCATACAATTTATATACAAGTATTTTGCACGCCCAAATCAAATATCAGATTATCCATATTTCACAAACTCAATTGACAGAATTTTAGGTAAGAAAAGAGTAATGAAAGAGGTTATAATTTCTTAAAGTTGATGAGTATAACAAAAAATTAAAAATCGCTAAAATTGTACTATTAGAATATTTTAATTTTATCCACTTTTAATACAAAGTAATAAAAAATGCCTATTGATGTATTTTGAACTATTAAAAGAACTTGCTATAACATTTTAATAAACCTTACAACATAAGAACATTTTGTATTTTTCCGTGTTATTTCTAAATAATGTAATTTTAAAATAACCTTAAAATAAAATACAATGTCATTAGTAGGGAAAAAATATCCTTCGTTTTCAGCAGGTGCTGTAATTGATGGAGAAGAAATTGTTGAAAACTTCAGTTTAGACCAATATCTTGGAAAGAAGCATGTTATATTTTTCTTTTATCCAAAAGATTTCACTTTTGTTTGTCCAACAGAAATCCATGCTTTTCAAGAGAAATTAGCAGAATTTGAGAAAAGAAATACGGTTGTAGTCGGTTGCTCAACTGATACTGAAGAAACACATTTGGCTTGGTTAAATATGCCAAAAGAACACGGTGGAATCCAAGGAGTTACGTTCCCAATCGTAGCGGATTCTTCCAAAACAATCTCGATGAATTTTGGTGTCTTAGGGGGTGAATATTCTTTCAATAACGAAACAAGAATGTGGTCGTTTAATGGCGCTCCAATCGCTTTCAGAGGCACTTTCTTGATTGACCAAGATGGAATTGTTCGTCATGAATCAATCAATGATTTTCCTTTGGGACGTAACATTGATGAATATTTGCGTTTATTAGATGCACAAATCCACGTTGAAAAATATGGTGAAGTTTGTCCAGCCAACTGGGAAGAAGGTGAAACAGCGATGGTAGCAACGACAGCCGGCGTTGCAAGTTATTTTTCACAAAACTAAAATGGTTGTGAGCTTTGAGATTAGATTCTTAGAGTTCACAACTCAAAGCAAAAAAAATCATGTTAATAGAATTAGAACAAGATAATTTACAAGAAATCATTGCTCAACACGAGTCGGTGATGGTGCAATACTCGGCCGTTTGGTGTGGTAATTGCCGTTTGATGAAGCCAAAATTTAAAAGAATGGCTAACGAAAATGAAGGAACAACTTTCATTATTGTGGATGCTGAAAAATTTCCAGAATCAAGAAAATTGGCCTCTGTAAACAATTTGCCTACGTTTGCTGGTTTTAAAGGTGGCGTTTTAGTGAATCAAGTACAGACAAATAAAGAAGATCAATTAAAATCCCTTTTCAATGAAATTACCCTTAATTAAACAAATTCAGCGTACTTGCACGGTTGAAGAAATTGAAACAGCAATTAAAGTGCTTGAAATGACCGCTGAAGCGCCATCGTTGAAATCGGAAGAAGAAGATGTAATTGGCGAGTTAATTTCCAATTATTGTGGGGCATTAGATGTTCATCTAATGGTGGCTGACGGAATGTTAGAAAAAGATGCTTTGAATGCTTTTATGAAGAAAGTATTAGGGTCTATTGATAGAGTTTAGCGACTATTTTTGTAATTTATGGTAATAA
>JBBAKY010000007.1:0-54661 GCA_040403295.1 Arcicella sp. | reverse complement strand
GAGACGGTTTTAGGTAGTGTATTATGGTTTATATTTTAAGCAAAGCCCCTAAAAAATTAATTTTAGGGGCTTTGCTTAAACTTTTACAATTTGATGCTTTTTAATAAGAGCATCCATTTTTTGTATATCTACTTTTTTAAGAAACTCTCTTGCCAAATCATGTTTTGCTTCAAATGCTTCTTCGGCTGTCTTGTATGTTTTGATATTTTCTTTCGTTTTCATTTTTCTATTGATTTGAGTGAAATAATGAATGTATCGTAATTTTTTCCTTTTTCAAAAAGCTCCATCTCTTGATTTACAAAACCAAAAATATTATTTCAGAATAAATTGGTCTATCAGAAAAAGAAATTGACGATTTATAAAACATAAAAGCCACTAAAAAACAATTTTCGGGGCTTTTTTTAACCTAAAATGGTGATACACCGTAATTTGGAAATACACTACGAACATAATTAATATTCTTGTCACTTGCATTTTTTAAAATAAGACCTATATGATCATCTTTTCTTGAAGGCTGTTCATCCAATGCTTTTAGTAACATTTCTCTTCCTTCTTGCTGCTTATTTGCCTCAATAAGAATTACTCCAAGATATAAAAATGTTCTAAAATCACTTCCTATTTCATAGGACAAAAAATCTCTAAAATGAGACTCCGCTTTTCCTAAATTACCAATTTTCAAGTTTTCTGAGCCAAGAATAAAACTTGAAACCCAAATTTTATTTTTAGCATCGGCTAATTTTTGGCGTTCTCTTTCTACTAATTCTGGTTTGGCATTTGCTACAAAACGCTCGTTGGCCAATTTGGCTTCGGTTGCTTTTTTGAAACCTAAATTATATTCCAAATCCTTTTGAGCGGCTTCCAATTCTGCCTCAACATCCAATTCTCCTTCGAGCGTAATAAAGAATTCATCAGCTTTTACTACGAACGAAATTGCTCCGTCTACCTTATCCGAAACATAACTAATTGTTTCCGTATTTGCCAATTTTTCAATGATTAATCCGATTCCCATATTTTTGTAAATATATTCATCATCTGTTTTAATGGCTAATGGTAAAGCAATTTTTGGAGAAAGTTGTTTGGCGTTACGAATTTCTCTGATTTTTGTAATTATCTCAAACATGGCTTCAAAACTTTCTAAGATTTCCGTATTTACTTCTCCACCTTTTGGAAATTCGGTTCTACAAATACTTTTGCCTTCCTCACGTGTTGCCAAAGCCTGCCAAATTTCTTCGGTGATAAATGGCATATATGGGTGAAGTAAGCACATTAATTTTTCAAATAATTCAATTGTACTGTTAAGGATATCTTTCTTTATTGGCTCTCCGAATGGTGGTTTAATAATTTCAAGATATTTTGAGCAGAAATCATCCCAAACCAAATTGTATAGCGATAAAAGGGCATCTGAAATTCTAAATTTAGAAAAATGGTCTTGAATCTCAACAATAGTTTGATTTATACGAGAATTAAACCACCCATAAGCTTGAATATTTATAATGTCTATAGAGTTATATAGCTCCGATTGCTTATTTACAACTTCCCACCCTTCAACTAAACGATAAGCATTCCAGATTTTATTACAGAAATTACGTCCTTGCTCAATCAATTTATCGTCATAAAGTAAGTCATTGCCTGCGGGGGCAGAGAACAACAACCCAGAACGAACACCATCCGCCCCAAACTTTTCAATTAATTCTAATGGGTCGGGTGAATTGCCCAACGATTTAGACATTTTACGTCCTTGTTTATCCCGAACAATTCCCGTCAAATACACATTTCGGAAAGGTAATTCTCCCCGCCATTCGTAACCTGCAATAATCATACGAGCCACCCAGAAAAATAAAATATCGGGACCCGTTACTAAATCATTGGTTGGATAATAATAGCTAATGTCTTCATTATCAGGATTTTCGATGCCATCAAAAACTGAAATCGGCCATAACCACGATGAAAACCAAGTATCCAAAACGTCAGGGTCTTGGGTTAAATCTTCTTCGGTCAAGGCAAATAACTGCATTTCGTGTTGTGCTTTACGCAAGGCTTCACGCTTCGTTTTTGCCACGATAATCGTTCCGTCTTGTAAATAAAACGCAGGAATTTGTTGTCCCCACCACAACTGGCGACTGATACACCAATCATGTACATTTTCCATCCAAGAACGGTACGTATTCTTGAATTTTGAAGGATACAATTTGATGTCATCATTCATTACGTGTTCCAAAGCAGGTTTTGAAAGTTCCTCCATCTTCAAAAACCACTGCAATGACAATTTCGGTTCGATAACCGCACCCGTACGTTCAGAAGTTTTCACGATAGATTTATATTCTTCCATTTTGGTCAAATAACCAGCCTCTTCCAAATCTTTTACGATATTTCTACGAGCTGCAAAACGGTCTTGACCCACATAAAGAACAGCTTTTTCATTCAAGAAACCAGCGTCGTCCAAAATGTCAAGTACGGGTAATTTATGTTTAATTCCCAATTCGTAGTCATTCAAATCGTGGGCGGGCGTTACTTTCAAGCAACCCGTTCCAAAATCCATCGTTACGTATTCATCGGTAATGACAGGAATTTCACGATTTAATAAAGGAATCATGACCGTTTTTCCGTGGAATGCTGTGTAGCGTTCATCATTTGGATTTACACAAATAGCAGCATCCGCCATAATCGTTTCAGGACGAGTGGTAGCAATGGTCAAAAATTCACCTTCGCTACCCACAATTGGATATTGTAGATAGTAAAGTTTCGCCATGATTTCCTTTTCGATAACTTCTTCATCCGAAAGAGCCGTTTTTCCGAGTGGGTCCCAGTTTACCATTCTCACGCCACGATAAATCTGTTTTTTGTTGTAAAGACGAACAAAAGTGTCTATAACTGCCTCATACAAAGATGGTTCCATCGTGAAACGAGTTCTGTCCCAATCGCACGAAGCTCCGATTTTTTGTAATTGTCCAAGGATAATTCCGCCGTATTTATCTTTCCATTCGTGCGCATATTTCAAGAACTCTTCACGAGAAATATCCTTTTTCTCAATACCTCTTTCTTTCAACATCGCCACGACTTTTGCTTCCGTTGCGATAGACGCATGGTCAGTTCCAGGCACCCAACAAGCCTCTTTACCTTCCATACGAGCTTTACGAATCAGCACGTCTTGGATGGTATTGTTCAACATATGTCCCATGTGAAGCACGCCCGTAACGTTTGGCGGAGGAATGACTATTGAGTAAGGTTCCTTGTCAGGGTTCGGTTTCGACGCAAAATGTTTATTATCAAGCCAGTATTGATACCATTTGGCTTCAATGTCTTGTGGAGCGTATGTTTTTGAAATCATCATATTAAAAATTTGGACTGCAAAGATAAGGAATTTAAAGCAATGCTTTGGGGTGTTTTCGCAAGAATGATGCCTGTTTGTTGTTGCTACATTCAAGAAATTCTTGTATGTTTGTAATTAGTGTACAATTGATAGAGAATAGATAATAGTGGATAAAAAAATCTTCTATTAAGAAACTATAAACACCAACTATTAATTCTTAATTGTTCATTATTCACTCGAAACCCACATGGATATCCTCAACGAAACAATTGCTTGGCTGATGAAAAGACGCTTGCCCCGAATCCAGTCGTTTATGGAACGACCCATGGAAACACAGGAGCAAATGTTTTGGAATTTAATCCAATCTGCCAAACATACCGAATGGGGTAAACGTTTTGATTATCAGTCAATTAGTTCTATTAAAGACTTCCAAGAACGTGTGCCTATCTCCAATTACGAAAGCCTTTTTCCTTACATAGAACGCATGATGCGGGGCGAACAAAACGTCCTTTGGCACTCCGAAATTCAGTTTTTTTCTAAATCTTCTGGCACGACAAATGCTCGTTCTAAGTTTATTCCCGTCTCCAAAGAATCGCTTGATGAATGTCATTTTATGGGCGGAAAAGACATGATGACGCTCTTGGTTGAAAATAAGCCCGATACCGAAGTTTTTTCTGGAAAAGGCTTGTCGATAGGAGGTAGTTTGCAATCTAACCAGTTGAATACCAGAAGTTTATTGGGAGATGTGTCGGCGGTGGTGATGAAAAATTTGCCAATTTGGGCGCAATTAATCCGCACACCATCGTTGGATGTGGCTTTGATGGATGTTTGGGAAGAGAAAATCCAGAAAATGGCAGAAATTACTTCTCAAGAAAATGTAACAAGTATCTTGGGTGTTCCGACTTGGACTTTAGTGTTGGTTGAGAAAGTTTTGGAGATTACCGGCAAAAATAACATCCTCGAAGTTTGGCCAAATTTTGAATTTTTTATTCACGGGGCGGTGGCGTTTCAACCTTACCGTGAGATGTTCCATAAAAGTATATTTCCTTCAAATTCAGTAAGTTATCTTGAAATTTATAATGCTTCCGAAGGATTTTTTGGGGTGCAAGATGATTTTTCTCGCCCCGACGAAATGCTGTTGATGTTGGATTACGGTATTTTCTACGAATTTATTCCGATGGAAGAAATTGAGAACGAAAACCCCAAAACTTTGACTTTGGATGAAGTAGAATTACATAAAAATTACGCCGTGATGATTTCGACCAATGCGGGATTGTGGCGTTATAAAATTGGCGATACCGTAAAATTTACCTCAAAATATCCGTACAGAATCAAGATTTCGGGACGGACAAAACACTTCATCAATGCCTTTGGCGAAGAACTTATTATTGAAAATGCCGAGCGTGCCATTACCCGTGCTTGCGAGGCTACGGGAGCAATCCTGAGTGACTATACGGCTGGACCTGTGTATATAAATGACCGCCAACAAGGTTGTCACGAATGGATTATAGAATTTTCGCAAGATCCTGATAATCAAGAAGTTTTCAATAAAGTTTTGGATGAAACCCTTCGAGAAATTAATTCAGATTATGATGCTAAACGCTACAAAGATATGGTGTTGAAAGCACCCAAAATCAACGTTGTACCTCATGATACTTTCTACACGTGGATGCGAAATCGGGGAAAATTGGGCGGACAACACAAAGTACCAAGATTAAGTAATTCAAGAGAATTTGTGGAGGAGATTTTGTTGGTGGGGAAGGAGGTTTTGGTGTAGATATGCATCTAAATCAAAACTTCCTTTCTGAACAGTATAAATTTAAGGTTTATATAATTTTGTAAATAAATAAAGCCATTACAGCAGGCATTGATAAAAGGGAAGCTAAAAAGTAAAGTAAGAATTTAATGATACGAGGTTTTCGTAATTCTTTCTCTAAATTCGTATTCAACTCTTTCTGCATCGTTTTTTTTAAAAAGAGGATTAAAAATTAAGTTGTAGCTACCAAAAAAGAGAATACCAAAGGGAATTCCCAAAGTGAAAGGATTACGCCGCAAAGAAATAGGAACTTTGTAGTGGTTATTCTCAAAGTATAACCCCAAAATTAGCATCAAGAAAGCCATATAAAATGCCAAAAAACAATATTTAAACACATATTTAACTTGAAAATCTGCTTGCTGCGGGTTTGATATTAATAATTGCAAATAATAATATCCTTCTCTTAATTCATCAATTTCCTTTTCCATAAAATTGTCCTTAATTTTCGAATGCCTAATGTGTCGTTTTAATACTACTCATTGCAAATTTGTAAAAAAAACTGTTCCACCATATTGTTGTCTTTGGTGACAAAGAAAACACGTGAAACACAATCAACAAGTAAATTACCAAAAAATGTTAACATCAAACTCAGAAACTGCCTTCAAGGATTTATTTGGCAATTTTCCTCAGTCGGGCAAAGTTGTTTGGATTGGTATTCGTCCGCAAACTCGGCAACCGATGGAGGTTTTAGACGAGACTTTTGCCAATATCGGTGGACTTACTAACGACCGTGCCAATAAAGGAAATACCAATAATAAACGTCAAGTTACCCTGATTCAAGCCGAACATATCAAAGCCGTTGCTTCCTTTTTGGGCAAGTCAACTATTGACCCCGCCCTAATTCGGAGAAATATCGTAGTGCAGGGAATTAATCTGAATGCGTTGAAGGATAAACAATTCAAAATTGGTGACGCAATCTTAGAAATGACGGGTTTCTGTTTTCCGTGTAGTAGAATGGAAGAAAACCTTGGCAAGGGCGGTTTTAATGCCATGCGTGGACACGGGGGAATAATTTGTCGGGTGATTGAAGAAGGGAAAATTAAGATTGGTGACGAAGTGAAATTTTAGTGAAACATGGAAATAGTAATAGAAACAGAAAGATTAATCCTCCGAAAATTCACGCTTGATGATGCGGCTTTTATGCTCGAATTGCTGAATACGCCCGCATGGCTACGATTTATTGGCGATAGAAATGTAAGAACCATTGAAGAGGCAGGACAGTATTTACTCAATGGAAACATTCGAAGTTATCGGGAGTACGGGTTCGGTTTTTACGTAGTTGTTATCAAAGAAACCAACGAATCTCTTGGAATTTGTGGGATTGTGAAGCGGGAAGGTTTGGATGACATTGATATTGGATTTGGTTTCTTGCCACAATTTATTGGGAAGGGCTACGGTTATGAAGCCGCCACTGCCATGCTGGATTATGCCCTTAATGACCTTAAAATCAAGCGAATAGTTGCCATTATCAACCCTGAAAATGTGGTATCCATTGCACTAATCAAAAAGATTGGATTACAATTTGAAAAAATGGTTCGGTTGTCTAACAAGGATATAGAACTAATGCTGTTTGGCATTTAATTGTACAATTTTAAGATAAATTAGTACTCAAAAACCTTCCTGTCTTCTTCTGAACAATTTTATTTAACGTCCTGTTAATGTGATAATTTACAAACTATTTCTCCGTAAATTTGTGTTAAGATTTTATTAAATAAAGACCATTCTTTCTCCCAAAATGAAGATAAACTTTCAGTATCAAGAAAAATTTGAGAATCGCCACAATAATTCTAATGTAGCCGATCGCAAGGCAATGCTCGAAACCATCGGGGTTGATTCTATCGAAACACTCATCAATCAAACCATTCCGCAGTCTATTCATCTACGTAAATCGTTGAACTTGCCAGCGGCAAAATCTGAAGCTCAATTCCTAAGAGATTTCAAGAAAATGGCGGAGATGAACGAAACGTATAAATCACACATTGGCATGGGTTATTACGATACGCACACGCCAACGGTAATTCTTAGAAATATTCTCGAAAATCCAGCTTGGTACACTGCCTACACGCCCTACCAAGCCGAAATTGCCCAAGGTCGTTTGGAAATGTTGTTGAATTATCAAACAATGGTGCTTGATTTGACGGGTATGGAAATTGCCAATGCCTCACTTTTGGATGAAGGAACAGCGGCTGCCGAGGCAATGACGATGCTTTACGGACAAAGAAAAGGCACTAAGAAAAATGCTGAAACATTCTTTGTATCTGAACTTTGTCACCCACAAACAATTGATTTATTAAAGACTCGTGCCATGCCACTGGGCATTGATATTGTGGTAGGTGACCACCGAAAAGTTAATTTAACTCACGAAGGAATCTACGGAATGATTGTGCAATATCCGGCTTCGGATGGACAAATTTTTGATTATACCAGCCTTATCGAAACTGCCCACGAATTAGGAATTTACGTGGTGGTAGCTTCTGATTTATTGGCCCTGACTTTATTGAAATCGCCTGGCGAAATGGGTGCCGATGTTGTGGTTGGAACTTCACAAAGATTTGGTGTTCCGATGGGTTTTGGAGGCCCTCATGCGGCATTTTTTGGTACGAAAGACGAATTCAAACGCCATCTTCCGGGACGTATTATTGGGGTATCCATTGATGCAGAAGGGAATCGTGCCTTGCGTATGGCTTTGCAAACTCGTGAGCAACATATTCGCCGTGAAAAAGCCACTTCAAATATCTGTACCGCTCAAGTTTTATTGTCGGTAATGGCAGCAGCTTATGCGGTTTATCACGGCCCAGAAGGCTTGAAAGCCATTGCTGAACGTGTACACGGATTGACAAAATTGACGACTTTAGCGTTAGAAAAATTAGGTTATAAAATTGAAACCAGTGCTTACTTTGATACTATTAAAGTAAACGTGGGAGAAAACGAAACTTTTCTTAAAAAAGAGGCGCTTGCCAGTGAAATCAATTTCCGTTATTACGAAGATTATAAATATATCGGAATTTCAATGGACGAAACTTGTACGTTACAAGACGTTCAGAATATTATATCCGTTTTTGAGAAAATCGGAACATCGGAAGTTGAACTAAATACACTTTTCGACCAAGTAGATTACGCTTTTCCGGAATCGTTGAAACGTAATACTGATTATCTTACGCATCCAGTTTTTAATAGCTATCACTCTGAACATGAGATGCTTAGGTATTTAAAACAGTTAGAAAATAAAGATTTATCCATGGTTCATTCCATGATTGCTTTAGGTTCTTGCACGATGAAATTGAATGCTACTACCGAAATGATTCCAGTAACTTGGGCAGAATTTGGTAATGTTCATCCATTCGCTCCCAAAAATCAAGTGCAGGGATACTCCGCCATGATTGAAGAATTGAACGATTGGCTTTGTGAAATCACGAGATTTTCGGCCATGTCTTTCCAACCAAATTCGGGTGCTCAAGGTGAATATACAGGTTTGATGGTAATTCGGGCTTATCACGAATCAAGAGGAGATACCCATCGTAATATTGCGTTAATTCCTTCGTCGGCACACGGTACAAATCCTGCTTCGGCAGTGATGGCAGGAATGAAAGTAGTGGTTACAAAATGCGATGAAGATGGAAATATTGATTTGGATGATTTAAGAGAAAAAGCCGAATTGCACGCTGCTAATTTGTCGTGTTTAATGGTTACGTATCCTTCAACGCACGGGGTTTTTGAAGAATCTATCATTGAAATTTGTGCCATGATTCATCAACATGGTGGACAAGTTTACATGGATGGTGCCAACATGAATGCCCAAGTAGGTTTAACTTCGCCCGCCACAATCGGTGCCGATGTTTGTCACTTAAATTTACACAAAACCTTCTGTATTCCTCACGGTGGCGGAGGCCCTGGTATGGGACCCATTGGCGTTGCTAAGCAATTAGCACCATTTTTGCCAAGTCACTCGGTGGTTGCAAAAGTGGGTGGAAACCAAGGTATTTCAGCAGTTTCGGCAGCCCCTTATGGCTCAGCTTCTATCCTAACCATTTCGTATGCGTACATTGCGATGATGGGTGGAGACGGATTAACCCGTGCTACTGAAACGGCAATTTTAAATGCTAATTACATCAAAGCACGTTTGGCAGGTTATTATCCTGTACTTTACACAGGCTCTGAAGGACGTTGCGCTCACGAGATGATTTTAGATTGTCGTCCATTCAAAATGTCAGCGGGTGTTGAAGCGGAAGATATTGCCAAACGCTTGATGGATTATGGTTTTCATGCGCCAACGCTTTCTTTTCCAGTGGCAGGCACGTTGATGATTGAACCAACCGAATCAGAATCAAAAGCAGAATTAGACCGTTTTTGTGATGCTATGATTGGTATTCGTGAAGAAATTCGTGAGATTGAAGAAGGCAATGCCGACAAAGCAAATAACGTTTTAAAACACGCTCCACACACTCAAGCAGTAGTTTTAGTAGAAAATTGGAACAGACCATACACTCGTGAAAAAGCAGTTTTCCCATTGCCATACACGAAAGCAAGCAAATTCTGGCCAACCGTTTCAAGAATTGATTCCGCTTACGGAGATAGAAATTTAGTATGTAGTTGTATTTCGATTGAGGAATATGCAACGGCTGAATAGATAAATTTTAGTATAAATTTTAAGGGAGAAACGGCATTTGCTATTTCTCCCTTTTTTTTATTTTAAGCTTGGAAAGCTTATATCCCCAAATGCTGCTTTTTAAAAGCCAAAGGATTTTCGTTCGTGATTTTCTTAAAAGTTCGATTGAAATAAGAAATGCTTTCAAAACCGCATGCATAGCAAGTTTCGGTAATATTTTTATCCAACAACAAAAACTTTTTGGCTTTATTGATTCTGTAATGATTTAAAAATTCGGTAAAAGTGAGGCGAGTCATTTTTTTGAAATAACGACAAAAAGCAGGTTCCGATAAACTACTTAAATTGGCTACCTCTCGAATATCAATTTTTCGTTCATAGTTTTCATCGATGAATTGATAAAGCCGTTTCATGCGTTGTTGGTCCTTTTTAGTATATTGATTTTCAAAGGAATTAGCGTGCAATAATTCTACGTTCTTATCATTTGCTAAAATTTGAAAAATACTCAAGATTTCTAAAAACTGCTCAAAATGAGTCAGTAAAGGCAATTGTATTAAACGTTCAGCCAATTTATTTTTCGTTTCACGACTGAATGCGATTCCCAATTTTGCATTTTCAAAAAGCTGATTAATCTTCGATAACTCGGGCGTATTAACAAAAGCATTCCCCAAAAAATCTTGCCTTATATGTACAACAATCTCTTCGTAATCCGTTTTTACGCCATAATCAAAATTGAGATGCGGTATATTTGAGCCAATAAAAACCAAGTCGCTTTCTTCATATTGCGAAATATGATCACCCACGTGACGAGTTCCGTTCGTTCCTTCGATATAAACCAACTCCAATTCTGGATGAAAATGCCAATAGAAAAAATCGCTCAATTTTGGATTGACCATTAAATTGAAGGAGCTTTCGGTATCGGGTTTTATTTCTTCAAATTGCATTTCCATCATGTAATATAGACAGCCTTGTCCATTTTATTTTAAGAAAATTGTAAAAAATAATCCTTTATTTGGAGGAACTTCCTGAAACAATATCCATTGTGGGTTTAAACTTTCGGGAAGTTGAACGGCAATAAGCGTATTTTATTAATTGGATACTCCTTAACTATAGACAAGATTATCCGTAATTCAAGTATAAATCTACTTATTTTTACAATAATTTTATAAAAAAAGTCATTATATATCAATATTGTTCAAAAATAGGTAATAATTGTGCTAACATTCACATTTCAAAATCATATAAATTTGTATCATTATTTCAAACAAAAATATAAATTATCATGGAATTGAATGAAAATACAATGGTGCCGACAATGACCCCAACAGCAACGGCTCCCACAACAATGGCTGCCACAATGATGCCGAATGCCAATCATAAGGATATTCCAGGCAATCCTTCTACCGCAACGAGTAGTCATATCAAACTCAACGACCGCTCGAATGGTAAACCTTTGAAGGTTTTGAGTGAAGCCGATTGGGCTTTTTGGGTAGAAAATGGTTACGTAATTATTAAAAATGCCGTTCCCAGAGAACAGGCTTTGCAAACGGCAAATTTCCTGTGGGAATTTGAAGAAAAAGACCCCAATGACCAATCAACGTGGTACACCCAACCACGGGCGGAGATGTTGATGAAAGAATTAACTAATACGGGCATGGTGGAAGTTTATAATAATCAGCATTTGTGGAATAATCGTCAAATGGAGCGAGTACACGATGCTTTTTCGGATGTTTGGGGAACTGAAAAACTGTGGGTGACGATTGATCGAGCTAATTTAAACTTTCCAATCCGCCCAGGATTTGAATATAAAGGATTCATTCACTGGGATTATGACCCCGAAACCAAACCGCAAAATGTGCAAGGCGTTTTGGCACTTGCCGACCAAGCGGATGAAAATATGGGTGGTTTTCAGTGTATCCCTGAATTATTTAGAACTTACGATACGTGGAAATTAACGCAACCCGAAGACCGTAATCGTTTCAAGCCTGATACTACGGCATTTGAAGGAAAATATGACCGAGTGAAATTAGAAGCGGGTGATTTACTAATATTCAACAGCTCAACGCCGCACGGAATTCGTCCGAATAATTCCGAGGATAAAGTAAGAATGGCTCAATATATTTCGATGATGCCTGCCGAAGAAAACAATGATTCTATGCGTGAATGGCGGATAAATTCTTGGAAAAATCGTATTGCTCCCGAAGGTTATGCCTTCCCTGGCGACCCTCGAAATTGGGAGCAAACAAAGTATGAAACCGCCGAGTTAAGTGATTTAGGAAAAAAACTATTAGGACTTGAAAAATGGTAGAAAATCAGCTTTATACTACGTTAAATACAAAGGCCAAGATGCCTTTGTTGGGGCTTGGCGTATATGATATGTACAATCAAGAAGCTGAACAAGCAGTTTCTTGGGCTTTGGAGATTGGCTATCGCCTCATCGACACGGCAGCCATGTATAAAAATGAAATCGAAATTGGTAATGCCGTCCGACAAGGTGGAATTGTGAGAAATGAGCTTTTCATTACCACCAAAATTCATGATGATGAACAAGGTTACGACAAAACATTGCGAGCTTTTGATGAAAGTCAACGGAAACTAAATTGCGAATACATAGATTTATACTTGATTCATTGGCCCCTTAAATCCACTCGCAAAGACACATGGTTGGCTCTTGAAAAACTCTATGCGGATGGTCGGGTAAAAGCCATTGGCGTGGCTAATTATTTGATTCCTTTTTTGGACGAATTGGCAACTTACGGAAACATTACGCCTGCGCTAAATCAGGTGGAATTCAGTCCATATTTGTATCTGAAAGATTTATTGAATTACTGCGAAGCCAAACAAATTCAGTTGCAAGCCTACACGCCTTTGGTGCGTGGAGAACGAATGACTGACTTAAAACTTTTGGCATTGGCGCATAAATATCAGAAAACTTCCGCCCAAATTATCCTAAGATGGATTTTGCAAAAAGGCATTTCAGCGATTCCAAAATCAGCAAATTTGGCTCGTTTGAAGGAAAATTTCGATATTTTCGACTTTCAAATCAGTCAAGAAGATATGATTTTGATGGACAATTTTAACGAAAATTACAGAGTCGTGGATAATCCAATGGACTTATTTTAAATGGTAAATCAAATCTTATGAAAATCACTATTTTAGTTAGTTTATTATTAGCGATGAGTTTCGCTACGTTTGCTCAGAAAAAGCATAATCAGAAATTACTTCGTCACGTGGTGATTTTCAAATTTAAGGATACTTCTTCGCCCGAAGCTGTGGAGAAAGTGGCTAAAACTTTTGCGGCGTTATACGGAAAAGTGCCTCAAATTGCGGCTTTTGAATGGGGCGTAAATATGAGTCAAGAACACTTCGATCAAGGTTTTACGCATTGTTTTATTTTGAGTTTTAAAACAGAAAAAGATGCTGCGGATTATCAACAACATCAAGCCCATAAAGACTTTCAGACGGTTTTGAAGCCACACATGGAGAAGGTTTTTGTGGTGGATTATTGGATGAAATAATGATATGCTAACCCAACAAAACAACGGGTTGACACCCGTTATTTTGCTTATTGCCCTCCTCGCACAAGCGTCACATATCCCGTGAGCGTAGGCACATCATCGCCCGTTTTGATGACGTAATAATACGTTCCCATCGGTAAAGTAGAATTGTCTTTTTTACCATTAAAAGGATTATTCTGATAATTTTTAGTCGCAAAAATTTCTCCTCCCCAACGATTAAAAATCTTGACTTCAGCATTGGGATAATCTTCAATTCCTTCCAAAATCCACGTTTCGTTTATGTTATCATCATTTGGGGTAAAACCCGTTGGAATTTGGATTTTTGTCTTAACCGTTACCAAAATCGTATCTTGATTCGTGCAATTACTGGATAATGATTTAGCGCTCAAAATATATTGGGTAGTGGCACTCGGAGAAGCTACGGGACGACCCACCGTGCTACTGTTCAATCCCTCGGAAGGAGACCAACTTAGGATTAAATCATTTTTATAACTTCCAGACACACTGCTTTTTATGGTAACGGTATCGCCCTTAAAAAGGGTAATATCATTGCCCAAACGTACTTTTGGCGTTAAGTCCACGAATGCAATTCGAGATGCTTTGGTATCACAGCCAAACTCATTGGTGTAAATATACGTAATCGGTGAAGGGCCAAAACCTGCCAATAAAGGCGTATAGACCGTTCCAGCAACTCCTCTCCCCGAAAATACACCTTTCACGGCATCATAAGGTTGAACGTAAGGCGGTAAATTAATCCTATTTCCGCCCGTTCCACAGGTTGGATAAATGGTGTCAAACTTTACGGGCGTAAGTGGATTTACTTTCAATTTCAAGGTATCCGACATCTTTTTGCAAGTATTCCCATCGGTGATTTCCACTTTATAAATACCCGTTTTCAAGACTGGAAATCGTGAATTTGCACTTTTTTGAACGGATACGCCTTCTTGAAACCATTCGTATTGATTACCCGAACTTACACTTGCATTTAATGGAATTGAATCACCTTCGCAGATAACTTTTTTGCCCGTTAAATTGGTAATAATTGCTTCTGGTAAAGGATTAATCGTAACATCTGATGTTAAATCATACTGACAAAACCCCGTTAATTGCGTCATTCTAACATTATATTTTCCCGTTTTTTTGGCTTGAATGAACACATTTCTGACGGTTACGGTGTCAGTTATATCACGTGTCCAGAGGTACAAATAATTGCCAGCATTGAATGTTCCTCCACCCACTTGTTGCACTTGTAAGGCAATGCCTGTGGGTGTTTCACACACTTTTGCGGTATTCGGGGAAACTTCAAATTTAACACCAGGCTGAATAGCAACAATCGTTTTTCCAGAAGTTGCTGAACCACTACAACCTTGTTTATAACTAATCACAACGGTATATTCTCCCGCTTCTGTTACTTTCAGTTTATAACTATCGGCATCCATAATATTACCATTGTCTTTTTGCCATTGATACTGATAATTGGGGTCATTTTTAGTGGCAATTTCTATAAATCCAAACTCGCAAATGTCAATTTTGGATAATTGAGTTGGTAATGGGTCTAATTCCTTAAAAACGATTGGAGCAACTGGAGGGGCTTGACAATCAATTACTTTCAATTGAAAATCTCGCCGAACACGTCCAATAACTACCCCATTGCGCAATTCTTCCACCAATACCGAAAAGACGTAAAGTCCCAATTGGTCAGAATTGACCGAGATAATTCCATTAACATCAATAGTCATAGCAGGATTACTGGGAATCGCTGTATTGGCACTATAACCTCCAACCCAACTAATGAGAGGATAATTGGATGAACCAACAGGACTTGGAACGGGCGTGGAAGAGCTACTATATCCGTTAAGTGGGGTAACAAACGAATAACGTAATTGGTCGCCATCTATATCTGAAGCTGAATTGTCAAATCTAAAAGGCTGTCCTTTACAAATATATTCACCATTAGGTGTGCTAAATTGAGGAGAAGAGTTCTTGAATTCCGCACCCGTAGTATTTTTAAGAGGAGGAAATTCAAGGTAGAATAGCATACCAGACCCAGCGGAATTGGTAATATTACTGGCAACATTTCTACAACATCTATCCCATACAATGTAATAACCTTGTGGGTCTTTATATGAGTCTGGGTCAAGATAAATGTTTTGAACATAGGAAATAACGGCAATATTTAGTCCTTGACTGGTAGCACATTTTTCGTTTGTAAAAACAAATGGTGTACCTTGTGGTTCATAAGTACTCAAGGTCAAAGCCTTCATTAATTTATTGTTACTTTTCTGAAAAATAGCAACGGCATAGTTATTATCCGATACATTAACTTGTCGAGTAGCTTTATCGAAAAATAGGTTCAGCTTTAATTCATAATAACCGTTTGTACCAGTATTATTCAATTCAAAATTACCCCCCAAAATATGGTTGGCTCGAACTGATAAACTGGCAATAATTAAAATAGAAAATAATATAAAACGGTAAAATTTAGACATGACTTCTGGATTAAAAACTGACCGATTATTCCTAAAACAAACATAGAAAATAGTATAAAATTTTAATGGAAGTGTATATTATGTAGCTAAGAATTATGTTATTGATTAACAGATACTTAATTCCTTTAGTATAAGAAATTGAACATTTTTTTAATAAATAACAGAAAATTTATAGTAGTAAGGGTGGATTGGTTGAATACTAATTTACGTAAAAAGTGGTATTTTCACAAAATTGTTTAAATTGTTTAGAAAATCGTTTAGGAGTTTTTGGAATTTATGGGTCAAAAAACCTAATCCCAAGCCCCTAATCCCTAAAAATATGCAACCCAATTTTTTCGATACAAGAGTAGAATACCTCAAAGGCGTTGGCACGTCGAGGGCTTTATTATTGAATACTGAATTACAGATTTTTAATTACGGTGATTTAATTCAATATTACCCTTTCAGATACGAAGACCGCACCAAATTTCATCAAGTTTCTGAACTCTATGAAGGCATGGATTCTGCCCAAATAAAAGGGCGATTACGCTTTGTGGAGAAAATAGGAGAGGGGCATAAAGCAAGACTTACTGGACAATTTTCGGATGGCTCTGGAACGATGGAACTCGTTTGGTTTCAAGGGGTTAGCTTCTTGGAGAAAAATCTTAGAGCGGGAGCAGAATATGTAATTTACGGAAAACCAGCCTTCTTTAATGGTCGTCCGCAAATGCAACATCCAGAAATGGAATTGCTCAATCCTGATAATGAAAAAGGGGGCTATTTTCAGCCCGTTTATGGCTTAACTGAGAAACTTCGTAAACGTTACGTGGACTCGAAGGTGATTGCCAATATGCAACGTTATCTGCTTGAGCAAGCCTACACCCATATACCCGAAACTTTACCCGAAAATCTTACCCAAAAATACCGATTAGTCTCCAAACGAGATGCCGTTTATAATATTCATCTCCCGCAATCGGAAGCGTGGTTGCATCAAGCAAAACGCCGTTTGAAGTTCGAAGAGCTGTTTTATAATCAATTACGACTGATAAAACAGAAACTTTTACGCAGAGTTGATTACAGTGGACAGGTTTTTACGAGTGCCGTTTTGGTAACCGATTTTTATAGAAATCATCTCCCTTTTGAACTCACAAATGCCCAAAAGAAAGTGATTCGAGAGATTTTTGAAGACATGAAATCGGGCAAGCAAATGAACCGATTGTTGCAAGGAGATGTGGGTTCGGGTAAGACCATTGTGGCATTTATTTGTATGCTTTTGGCGATTGACAATAAAGCTCAAGCTTGCATCATGGCTCCCACCGAAATTTTGGCCCAACAACATTATGACGGACTAAAAATTTATGCTGATTTATTGGGAATTACCATCCAAAAATTAACGGGTTCGGTTCGTAAAAAACAGCGAGAAGTTATTCATGAAGGACTTAGAAATGGAGCATTAAAAATAATCGTAGGTACGCACGCCCTTTTGGAAGATACCGTTCAATTTCAAAATTTAGGATTAGCCGTTATTGACGAACAACACCGTTTTGGTGTGGCTCAACGGGCAAAATTATGGGAGAAAAATAAGTATATTCACCCCCATATTTTGGTAATGACCGCCACACCAATTCCCAGAACGTTGGCAATGACGCTTTACGGTGATTTAGACATTTCCATTATTAATGAATTACCCAAAGGACGAAAACCTATTAAAACCGTTCATCGCTATGACTCCCACCGACTGAATGTTTTTGGGTTTATGCGGGATGAAATTAATAAAGGATTACAGATTTATGTGGTATATCCATTAATTGAAGAATCCGAAAAATTAGACTATAAATTCTTGACTGATGGCTTTGAGAGCATGGCAAGGGCATTTCCTGAATTTCAGATTGGCATTGTTCACGGGAAAATGAAACCTGCCGATAAGGATTTTGAGATGCAACGATTCATTAAAAAAGAAACACAAATTTTGGTAGCAACCACCGTGATTGAAGTAGGCGTAAACGTTCCGAATGCCTCTGTAATGGTCATTGAAAGTGCCGAACGTTTTGGACTTTCCCAACTTCACCAGTTGCGTGGACGGGTGGGGCGTGGAGCAGACCAGAGTTATTGCATTCTGATGACGGACGTAAAATTATCCAAAGATACCAGAGTCAGAATAGATACGATGGTGAGAACAACGGACGGTTTTGAGATTGCCGATGTCGATTTGCAACTTCGTGGGCCAGGCGATTTATCAGGAACGCAACAAAGCGGAGTGATTGATTTATTGATTGCCGATTTGGCAAAAGACGGAGAAATTCTGAAAGTTGCCAGAGAATGTGCGACCGAAATTTTGGAAGAAGATGGTAATTTAGAACTACCTAAAAATCTGATGATTAAGGAGCAGGTAGATAGAAAAAGAGCCAATGAAAGCAACTGGGCGAGAATTAGTTAGTAACTAATTTCTTCTTCGTCTAATATCTTTTTTACATTCATAATTACGCCATCCATTACTTCAACATCTTTATTCCAATCCATCACAAGCCAAGTGTCGGAAGGAGTGGCGATAAATATTTTATGAGATTGAGTAGTTATCCAGATGACTTTTTCAACGCCGAATTCAATCAATTTTTGTGATTTTTCAAAAATATAATCAGCCTCTCTGGCAGGATATTCTTCTACCTCGGCTTTTATATCTACCTCGACTACTATTTTGGGAGCGATTTTAAAAAAATGGTTATCTAATTTTAGGTTTTCTTTTTTGAAAATAGCAATATCATTGGCTAAATTATTGCCTTTTGCCAAATGCAATCCCGACTCATTCGTAGCAATAATATATTTTTTACGGTCTATTTTACTGCCTAAAAAATAATTGATTAAACTAACTAAAACTGCTTGAAGTGAGCTACAAGACATAATTTCTTCCAACGTTTTTTTACCTGACAATACATCCCGATATCCACGATAATACACAGGAACTCCATCCATTTCTTCGTATATTAATGAAGAAGGAATGGATGATTTTTCTGGTTCAATTATATTTTCTACAACTGCTGTCATCGTCTTTTTCTTTACACAATTTTAGGGTTTATTTTCCGTAAAATCAAGCAATAGTTGTATTATTGACTGTTTCAATAATTTGCCAAACCCACTATTCCCTTCTAAATTTACAATAAATTAAAAATTTTCAATGGTAACCTTCCCAAACACTAAAATAAATATTGGTCTTCACATTACCGAAAAACGGGCTGATGGTTTTCACAATCTTGAATCTTGCTTTTATCCAGTGGGCTGGTGCGATGTTTTGGAGATTCTGCCCGCTGAAAAACTTTCTTTTAAAAGTACAGGAATTCCAATTCCTGGAAATCCAGAAACGAATCTGTGTTTAAAAGCCTATCATCTTGTAAAACAGGACTTTAATATTCCTCCCGTGATGATTCATCTCCATAAAGTTGTACCGATTGGGGCGGGATTGGGCGGAGGATCGGCAGATTGTGCTTTTACCATCAAAACCCTAAACGACCTTTTCGAGTTACATCTTACAACGGAACAAATGGAAAATTATGCCCGAAAGTTGGGTAGTGATTGTGCTTTTTTTATCCAAAATCTTCCCAAATATTGCGTTGGGAAAGGAGATGAGTTTTTAGAAATATCCTTGAATTTATCAGGTAAATTTATCGTTTTAGTAAACCCAAATATCCATATTTCAACGTCAGAAGCCTATTCGGGTGTGAAACCTATGAAATCTGACATTAATTTGAAAGAAATCTTACAAAATCCTGTTAATCAATGGGTTGATATCGTAAAAAATGATTTTGAAAACCATCTTTTGTCAAAATATCCAGCCATTTCGACCATCAAAGAACAACTTTATACCCACGGGGCAGCTTACGCAAGTATGACGGGTTCGGGTTCAACGGTTTTTGGGATTTTTGAAGAAGAAATTGATTTGAGACAAACCTTTGCTGAGTATACTGTTTGGCAAGGAAAAATGTAAAACGATTCTCCAGAATCGTACTAAATTCATTTGCGATTCTGGAGAATCGTGGTACACTTTATGGAACGCAGAGAACCCTTTAAATTTATGCTCCAAATGGCAATCTTCGGAAGTGGATTGATGTTTTTTGGATTAATGGCAACCTATCTCGCTCGTGAACGCCCAGAGGCGGGTTTCGAGAAAATTCAGATTCCCCAAATCTTCTGGATCAGTACGCTCGTAATAATGATTAGTAGCCTCACTTTGCACTTGGCAAATATGAATTTTAAGCAAGATAAGTATTTGAATTATCGAATATTGATGGGAATTACCTTGTCATTGGGGTTGGCTTTTATTGTCATGCAATTATGGGGATGGAAGGAGATTTTTGCTCAAAATTCAACTGCGCAAGTTCGAAATGCAAGAGGATTTATTTATCTATTATCGGGCATACACATTCTCCACATCGTGTTAGGGTTATTTTTCTTGATAAAAATTTTCGTGGAAGCCCTCAAACGAATGTCTTATATTGAGTCGTTTATATATTCAGTAAATCCCCCTAATCAACTAAAAATTAATCTAATAATTTTCTATTGGCATTTTGTGGATATGCTTTGGGTGGTGCTTTTTTTGTTTTTACTTTGGAGGAATTTGTAACCACGTAGATAAGATAGAAAATATAGAAAGAAAAGTAAAAAATAACCACTGACGATATAAGTGTCAGCGGTCATTGAAATCGTATAAAGTGTCAATAGTTTTGCTTACTGCCAACTAACAACTCATTTATTACTTACGAATTCCTTGCTCCTTCAACATTTCTCCAATCCGATTTATCAAGAAAATAGAGGCTTCAATTTCGTCTTTTCTAATGGCAACACTTTCAATATTAAAGCCAAAAGGAACACCTTTTTCAGTACAATATTTGATAAGTTCTTCGGCAATAGAAAGACAAACCTCTACTGAACGTTCCAAAATATTATCAGATGCTCTAAATTCCTCTTTCAATCCTTCTGGAATGTGAATTCCTAACCATTCCATAAAATGTAAGGTTTTCAGTGAACCACAGGCAGTTAAAGTGAAAATAATAGTTGGTAATTCAGCTTTTTTCTCTGCACAAGTTTTAGATAAAGCGTCAATAACTTCTTTCGCATATTCCACATTGAAAACACATTGCGAGATAAAATAACTCACGCCCGATGACATTTTATCGAGAATTCGTTGGTCTTCATCCTTCAAAACGGCATGGCGTTCTGGAATCGTAACGGCTCCAACAACCGAAGTCGCTTCATGTTTGCGCCAAATTTCGTAAGCTTCTGGCAACGTGGTTACTGGGATAAAATCTGGGGCTGGAACACCTACAAAAACGGGATAAAACCCGTGAGCAACCAAATCATCAACCCAAATAGTCAGTTCCTCTTTCGTGAATTTTCCTGCGGGTCTATAAATAATCTTAGGGATTTCAAGCGAATGTAGATGGTTTTTGGCAAATTCAAAAGGGTCGTGAGCATTCAAAAAAGGGAATGGTCTTACTTCAGTGGTGCGAGCAGATTCGTCTTGAACATCATACACAACTAAGGCATCAATATCCAATGAATATAAACGAGCTAAGGTTTTTTCAGCAATTTCAATAACTCTTTGAGGTTCAACTTGTTCTTTCGGTGGAGTGATTCCGTACAATAATATGCCCGATTCTTTCGACTTTATTCTATCTAAAAACATAAATTTTTGAAATTTTTTTTACCTCACAAAGATAATGTATTTTTCATCAGAGCAATCTTGTAAGAGATAATTTATCTATTTTTCATCGAAATTTCCAAATATTATTTGGTCTGTTATTTTAACAAAAATACAAAGTATTCAATTTTTTTTTGGGAGATTTTTGTTTAAACAGGTTTTATTTAACCAAATAAATTTATCTCATGGATTTATCCCGATTTTTATTTTGATAATTAAATATTGCTACGAAGACACCAATACTCAAAGTAAATTTTAAATCTTGGTGTCTTTGTGTCTTGGTGGTAAAATCATACCTTCAAAAATATCTTCTTCCGATATAAAATCCATGAGAAAAGCCAGCAAAGCAATACAAAGCTAATTGCATACGCCAAAGCCCCGTTAGCATTTCCGAAAATGGGATGAAAAAGATGCCAGTAAAGCCAATCAGAAAACGCAATTTCTGCATCGCCTTCTTTTACAGGAATTAAGCCAAAGACGATAGCAAAAACCTCCGAAATACCGTAAGCAAAAATTGAATTCATGCCAAAAACATGGAAAAATTTCGTCCATTTGGTGTTTCCTTTTAAATCAATAATCCATACAAGAATCGACAGAATAATCAAATCTAATCCAACGGTGATTAACACAAAACTACTCGTCCAGAGTTTTTTATTGATAGGAAAAACTGTGTCCCAAATCAAAGCAAGTACTATTAAACCTAACCCATAAAGAGCCATTTTTTTGATTCTGGGTAAAATATTTTCATTAGCTTCTTGAATGTAAATGCCCGTCAAATAGCCCAATAGCGTATTTACGAAAGCAGGAAGCGTACTCAAAATACCTTCAGGGTCAAATGCTACGCCTTCACCGTGATAGAGATGATTTGGGCCTAAAACCAACAAATCAAATTTCCTTTCGGCATTGGATAGTAATTCATATTCAACGCCTCTATCGCCCACAAACCACATAATTGCCCAATACAAAAGCAAAATTCCGCCCGCCAAATAAGGCAAATATTTTCGCTCAACCGTCAGCACGATGAATGAAACTGAACAAAAAGCTAAGGCAATTCGTTGGAGAACGTTCAGAATACGGAGATGGGAAATATCAAAATTATACCAAGGAATATTAAAAATAACGTAACTAACTAAGAATAAAAGTCCAGTCCTTTTCAAGATTTTATTCCGTAAATCAGGTGTGAGTTGATAATTGAAGGGTTTTAACGAAAATCGCATGGCAACGCCCACAATAAACATAAAAGAAGGAAACACCAAATCGGTGGGCGTGAAACCGTGCCAATGGGCGTGCCGAAGCGGTGCGTAGGTATAATTACTATTCCCAGAATTATTGACCATAATCATTCCTGCAATCGTAATTCCCCGAAAAATATCAAGTGAAAGGTAACGTTGGTTCATATTATCGTTGTTAAATTGTTTTTGTGGTAATGTTAAACAATTTATGGACAATAATGGTGAAAAGCAATTTGGAATGGGTATTTAAGATTATTGTCCGTCATTGTCCTTAAACTTTGTCATTGCCTAATGTCTCCAGACAATAACAAAGGTTTTGTGATAAATAGCGCTGATGAAAGTCGTGAGAAAAAACCTATTCGGTATCAATTTCTATTTTAAAAAAGAGGAGGAAAACGGTTGATTATCGAATAACACGTTTCGGCTTTTTCTGAGAAAAAGTAAGATCCAACTATCATAGAAGGGTTATAATAGAGCCTCAAATTTATGAATTTAAGGCTCTATTTAAAATACTTTTACCCAAAACCACCGCAACACACCGCAAAAAATAAAGACCTTTCGTATCTTCAATATCACTTGTAAGTGCTTGATATTTAGTCAAAATAGGATTGTATTTCTTTAATTTTGTCCTTGACTCATCCGCAATGTGCAAATCTAATTTAGTAGGAATCATGAACTTGATAAGAGTGGTTGCTTGTTCGTTTTTCTTGATTAAATCGGGATAATGTTTGGGAATATTTTTTACTCCAAAATTCTTTTCGCAAGTAACTACTTCGCTTCGCCATTTGCAGTATTCTGTCGCTAATTCAATCGTCATTGGTACAGGTACATTCCTGTGTAAATAGCCATACATGTAAGCCAGATTCAACTCGCCATTAATACCCATTGCCGTTTTGGGCTTGATTTTTTTAAATAATTCTTTTGAGGTTGTATCGGCTTCAAGGTATTGCAAATATTCTAAAATATGGATATTTTCGATGTATGAAACATCCATAAATTTGCTATCCGTCAAGTATTCAGTATTGGGTGGATAATAGGCTTTGCTGCAACCAATTAACAAGAAAAAAATCAAAAATTTTATTCGTTTTTTATTCATGAATACCAAACGAATAAATCAAAATATTCTTATTCTACTCGTTTAAGTCTCCAGACTTGAATGATAAAGGCATCCACACTATTTTACAGCCCCGAACACATAAAACATCTCTTCTGCAATTTCAAGGCTTCTTTCAGCATATTTTGCATCCATCAAATCAGTACCATCAAAGGCTTTTGGGTCATCATATTTGATTGGGAATCTTTGTTCCGCTCCAAACACAACTGGACAATTTTCATCGGCTGAATTGCAAGTTACAACTGCCGCATAATGACTTTTAGGGTTAAAATTATCATTATAAATTTTTGAAAAACAAATAATAGGCTGTTCATTTTTGGCAAATTTTACGGCATAAACGGGATTGGCATTTTCGCTTAATTTTAAGATTTCAAAACCTTGCTTTGCCAATGTCTCGGTCACCTTTGGAAACATGGCTGTTGCTTCCGTGCCACCCGAGTAACAAAACACATTTTTAACCCCAAAATGATACGCCATCGTAGTAGCCCAAATCTGAGATAAATGGCTTCTGCGTGAGTTATGGGTACAAATAAAGTTCAAGCGAATGGTTTCGTGCTTGTCTTTTTTTGATTGAATAAAGGCAATTAGAGGTTGCAAAATAGCCTTTCTTTCGTCTGAAATATTGCTGAAAGCAAATGTTGAAATGATGTCATTCATCTTGTGAAAATGTTTGTAAAGAATTATCAAGGCTCTGTTTAAAGAGAAGCCTTGCTAAAAAATTTATCGAATAAAAATTAGCAACATCCACCACCAGGCGTGCATACGGGAGCATTTTGCAAATCTGCCAAACTAACTTTCATTTTTGCAGGAGGAATTCCACACGCATCCGAAGCCAAACAAGCCGTTTGTTTAGAAGTGAGTACAAAGTTTTCACCGTTAAAATCTAAACCGTATTTACCAATGGTTTCTGCTTGATATTCTACTTCAATTTCCAAATCTTCAATGCCCAAAACATTTTCCGATAACGATATAATATCCAATAGTTTTTGTGGTTCTAAACGGTGGTCAGTATCGTTGGCATTCCATAATTGGAAATTAGCTACTTTTTCATTGCGAACGATTCCACCACAATCAATAAAGTTTTTGGTAATCATTCCTACTTCCGTTACATGAAAATGGGCGGGAATAAATGAGCCATTTTGTAATTCAAAACGCAAATTTTTAACGTTTTTTAATATCGTTTTCACTTGTGATAATTTCATGATATTTTTTGTTTTTATGATAAAGACGCAGGAGGATAAAAAAGGATGCAAAACTTAAACGCAAACACAATCCCCATTTCTGTTTTGAATCTCCAAAATATTGCCATATTGGTCAGTTTTTACGGGACAACAACCGATTAATTTTTGTTTCAATTGCTCACGCCCACGTTGTACACGAGACTTTGCTCCTGAAACAGAAATTCCCAAACGACGAGCCAACTCTACTTGCGTAATTCCTTCAATATCAACTAATTGTAAGGCTTCTTGGTATTTTGGATCAAGGTCTTTTTTGAATTCCTCTAACCAAATTCCTACGATTTCATTCAAATCATTTTCCTTAAAATGGCTTTCTCCTTCAGGTTGTTGCAGATGGAATTCTTGATTCTCTAATTGCTTTTTTTGAGCCCGAAAATAATTCAAAACCGTATTTCGGGCAATCTGAAAAACCCAACCAGCCACCCGTTCTTCATCCCAAAGAAGATACAAATTTTGATGAATTTTAATGAAAACTTCCTGCAAAATATCATCCGTAACATCGGCATTATGGGTTTGATTTCGGATAAAATCTTTGACAGGATGGCTAAATTTGAGCCAAATGTCATTGAAAGTAATGGTATTTTTGGGTATTTGATTCATGTTTCGATACTATTTCAATAAAGATAGCATTGCTTTAAAAAGGATGCAAAATTTAAATAAAAAAGGCATAAAGCCCTCGTGCTTCATGCCTTCTAAATGAACTCAGAATAGTATTTTATAAATTATGTTTCTGTTTTATGGCAATTACATAAGTCATTGGAACCTCTGTATATTCAGCGATTTGTTCAACTGTCAGTTTTGACTTCATCAAGAAATTTAAAATAAGCTTTTCGGTTGCTTTTTCAACTCCTATCTCAATTCCCTTCTCTTCACCTTCTATTTCACCTTTTTTATAAAGAAAATCGTCTTTGATATCTATATATTTTGAAATACTGTTCATGATTTCTTGTATTTTTTCTTGTAAATTACGAAGTCTTCCTAAAATTAACAACTGTTGAAATAATTTTTCACTTTCTAAGGATAAATCGACTGTTCTCTCCAATTTGGCAACAATATCTTTAACCACCGTTTCCGTATTTTTATTTTTAAAATCTCCCAAAATAGCTAATAAAATCTCTTCTGGAACGTCTGATTCAATAAAAGTACGATAATTAATTTGTTGAATATCAATGATATAATCATGAAATCGAAGGTTTTTAAACTTCAATTTACTGGGCATCGTTGATTTACCTTTACCCAAAAATAACACCTATTGTTCAATTGGCAAATTATATTTACGTAGTAACAAAGAACAATAATCCAACATTCTATGCACCATTTCTGGTTCATTATGAGTTTGATATTCTAAGTGTAAAATGAAATTATTGCCTTCTTTATCCGTGATTTTCTTTAAAAAATCAGCTTCTCTTTCCTTAGTCCTTTGTAGCTTAACGGAGATTTTTTCAGATTTTACAAATTCGATTTTTAGAATTTGTGAATAAAATTTTCTATGACGGCATCAATATTTTCTTTAAATATTTCGTCGTATTGATTTGCCTCTTTTTTTCGTAGTTTCTTTGCTCATTTTATGGTTATTGTGAAGAAATTCTCAATTTAATCAAAAAAATTCCTAATTTGGTACTATCATTTCTTAACAAATCCACAAACCATGAAATTTGTAAAAGCCTTTCTTACGCTTGCCGTTACTGTTTTTTTGTGTTATGCACTCAATCGAAATTGGGGATCAGCCCCTGCATTTGGCGCATTTTTAAATCCTTTTACGGGCTTCTGGGTCAATGGCGAAAAACCGCTTGCGGGGTCGGATGCTACGGAAACTTCTCTACAAATCCCTGGGTTGAAGGATGAAGTTACTATCGAATACGATGAACTCGGAATTCCGCATATTTTTGCCAAAAATAACCACGATTTATATTTGGCACAAGGTTACGTTACGGCAAAAGACCGTCTTTGGCAAATGGAGTTTCAAACGCATTATGCAGCAGGTCGTTTGACGGAAGTTGTGGGTGCGAAAGCGCTCGAACAAGACCGTTTTCAGCGAAGAATGGGTTCAGTATATGGTGCTGAAAATTCTTTGGTTGGTATGATGGAAGACCCCAACGGAAAAATTGCTTTGGAAGCCTATTCGGATGGCGTAAACGCCTATATTTCCCAATTAAAACCCCGTGAATATCCCGTAGAATATAAATTATTGGGATACGCACCTGAAAAATGGTCGCCCATTAAAAGTGCTTTATTTTTGAAAAATATGTCTTTCGTTTTAGCCTCGGGAACGGATGATTTGAGAATGACTAATGTTCTTAGAAAATACGGAAAACAAACCGCAGAAGATCTTTTTCCTAATTATCCATTCGTAGAAAGCCCCATTATTCCGGGCGGAACACCACGAGATTTCACGCCTTTGGCTTTACCAAAATCGCCCATTGATTTCATAGGAACGGGAAGTTCAAAAGCCGCTACCGAGCGTGATAAGGCCATTGGTTCTAATAACTGGGCGGTTAGCGGTGGAAAGTCTGCCACGGGTTTGCCAATCTTAGCCAACGACCCACATTTGACTTTGAGTTTGCCTTCAATTTGGTATCAAATACAATTATCAAGTCCTGACGTAAATGTGTATGGCTCAACCATGCCGGGAACGCCAAATGTGATTATTGGTTTCAATAAAGACATCGCTTGGGGCGTGACAAACGTGGGTGCAGACGTGGTAGATTGGTACGAAGTTAAATTTAAGGATGCGACAAAAAAAGAATATTTCCACGATGGACAATGGAAGAAAATTACAACTCGCATCGAAAAATATAAAGTTAAAAACGGAGTGGATATTATAGATACCGTTTTATACACGCATCACGGCCCGATTGTGTATATGGACGACGAAAAACCTTTGAAGAAAAACATTCCAACGGGTCATGCTTTGCGTTGGATTGCCCACGATAAATCGCAAGAATTAACCACTTTTTATGAGTTGAACCGGGCGGAAAATTATGAAGATTATACCAAGGCTTTAACGCATTATTCAGCGCCCGCTCAGAACTTTGTTTTTGCCAGCAATCAAAACGATATTGCGCTTTGGGTAAACGGAAAATTCCCTTTGAAAGCTCGTCAGCAAGGAAAATACATCTTGGACGGCACCGATAAAGCCGCCGATTGGAACGCATTTATCCCTGCCGCCCATAATCCACACATGAAAAATCCTTACCGAGAATTTGTAAGTTCGGCCAACCAATCTTCGACCGACCCAAGTTATCCTTATTATATTAATTGGGAATTTGCACCGTCTGAACGTGGTAGAAGAATTAACGAACGTTTGGAAAAAATGCCAAGCGGAAAAGTTACCGTAGATTCTTTGAGAATGTTGCAAAACGACAATTTCAATTTGAAAGCCTTTGATTTTTTACCAACCATGTTGTCTTACATCAAAACACCATCGGCCGCACAATTGCCCGCTATCAAAACTTTATCGGCTTGGAAATTTAACAATGACCCCGATGAAATTGCGCCAACGATTTTTAAAACATGGTCAGATTTGTTCTATGAAGCCATTTGGAAAGATGAATTCGGATATGATGAAAATATTCCGATGAAATATCCAACCACCGACCGCACGTTGAGATTAATGCAAAAAGACCCCAAATCAAAGTGGTTTGATGATGTTTCAACGAAAGATAAAGTAGAAACCGTTGAAGAATTAGCGAGCAAAACACTTTCAGCAGCGATGGATTCATTGGCAGTTTGGAGAAAATCTCCGATGGGTTCCACATGGGCTTGGTCAGAATATAAATCAACGGATATTCGTCATTTGTTAGATTTGGGTGGCACAAATCCATTGAAAGCATGGAGTAAAAACGACGTGAAAATTGGAGGAGGCGGAAGCGTTGTAAATGCCACAACCGAACGCACCGGTCCTTCGTGGAGAATGATTGTGCAATTAGGAAAAGACAACACTACAAAAGGTTATGGCGTATTTCCAGGTGGGCAATCGGGTAACCCAGGCAGTCCACATTACGACGATATGATTGAAACTTGGCGAAAAGGGGAATTAAACGAATTGTTATTCTTGAAAACGAAAGATGAAAAATCGGATAGAATTAAGAAGATTGTGAAATTGGTAAAATAAGCATCATGTTTATTTCACTATTTGATTGGGGAACTTCCCGAAAGTTTTAGAACTTTCGGGAAGTTAAAGCGACTTACTTAACATTGCACTAAATTTATCTTATTCCTGCCATATTTCCCAAGCTTTTTCTGCTTGTCCGTGGAGCATTTCCAAACCAAAATGTACGCCTTTTACACCCTGTTCCAAGCCTTTTTTCAAGAACATTGTTTCCAAAGGATTATAGACAATATCATAAAGCAAATGTCTATTTGTGAGTGATTGGTAAGGAATTTCTGGAAAAGCTTCCACTTGAGGAAACATTCCCAATGGCGTGGTATTCACAATTAATAAATGTTCGTTCATTACTTGCTCAGTCAATTCTTCGTAGGTAATTGTGTCGTCTTCTTTTCTGCGAGAAACGTATTGTGTTTCCAATCCCAAATCTTGCAGGGCTTGAATAATAGCTTTTGCGGCTCCACCTTTTCCCAAAACTAAGGCTTTTTGTGGGTTGATTTCTTGGAAAGAATCCCACTTTTCCAAAGTCCAACGAAAGCCCCAATAATCGGTATTAAAGCCTTTGGTTGAACCGTCTTCCATGATTTTGATGGTATTGACTGCCCCAATTTTCAGCGCTGCTTCATCCACCGAATCCAAGAAAGGAATAATATTTTGTTTATGAGGAATGGTAACATTAAGTCCTTTTAAATCAAGACTTTGTGATTTTAACAAAGCCGTAAAATCGTTAATATTTTCTAATTCAAATTTCTCATATACGTGCGTATCTGAGAGTCCCATATTTGAAAATTTTTCTGTAAAATATCCTTTTGAAAAGGAATGACCCAATGGATAGCCTATTAAACCGTAAATGTGCATATTATATTTAGGGATTAGAGAATTAGGGATTAGGGAATTGGGATGAAATTAATTACCTGATTTCATCCCAATTCCCTAATCCTTAAATTCCCTCTTTTTCCATGTATGATTGTAAAATAATAACCGCTGAAATTTTATCAATATTTCCTTTTTCACGACGGTCTTTTTTGGAATAACCACTCAAAATCATGGCTTGAAGGGCAATTTTTGAGGTAAAACGCTCATCGTGCAAATGTATAGGAACATCAGGAAATGTGATTTGTAATTTCTTCACAAAACCCTTCACGTGCGATGTATTGTTGGTATCTTGTCCATCCAAGTTTACGGGCATTCCTACCACAAAAGCCTCCACTTCTTCCCCTTCAAGATAGGCTTTCAAAAAATCTATCACATCTTTGCTATGAACCGTTTCCAAAGCAGAAGCAATGATTTTCAAGGGGTCGGTCACCGCCAAACCCACTCGTTTTGTTCCGTAATCTATGGCTAATATTCTCATCTGCGTTCCATCTTTTAGGTTACTTAAAAAAACAAAGTTACATCAAAAACATTGGCTACGATTTAGTTTTTCGTAACTTTAATGATCATTTTAAGACATCCCATTTAATATGAAAAAACCACAAACGCCAATTAACAATAATTCAACTATCGTGAAAATACCAATCTGGATTGCCATTGCCTTAGTCGGTGGTGTTTTGTTGGGAGCAAATTTCTTTGGTGGACAAACCAAAATGAATTCTGTTGCTAAGGGTTTCAACAAATACCGTGAAATTCTTTCCTTGATTGAAACCAGCTACGTGGACTCGGTTGATACTGATTCGTTGGTAGAATATTCTATCAAAAAAACCTTAGAAAAACTTGACCCTCATACGGCTTATTTCTCAACCGATGAAGCCGCCGCTGCTCGTTCTCAATTAGAATCAGGTTTTGATGGCATTGGTATTGAATTTAATATTTTCGGCGATACCGTTTACGTCATGAATGCGATGGTGGGCGGTCCTTCAGAACAAATCGGCATCAAAAGTGGCGACCGTTTATTAAGGGCGGATGGCGTTGCATTATTTGGACCTAAAGTGAGCAATAGTCTAATTTTCACCAAATTGCGTGGAGTGAGAGGTTCAGAAGTAAAATTAGAAATCCTTCGAAATGGAGAAAAAGGCATCAAAAAATTCACTGTTGTTCGTGATAGAATTCCTTCTTATTCCGTTACGGCAGGTTATATGGTTGATGCCCAGACCGGATATATTAAAGTGGATAGATTTACAGAATCAACTTTTGATGAATTTAAAACTGTTTTAACAAACCTTAAAGCACAAGGCTGTAAACGTCTAATGCTTGACCTTCGTGGAAATCCTGGGGGTTATAAAGACCGTGCCGAAAAGATGGTGGACGAGCTTTTGGCGGGCGAACGCATGATTGTTTATACCGACGGAAAAGGCACAAAATATGATACCCAGACTTATACCAAAAGAGAAGGTATATTTGAAAAAGGTGCTGTTATGGTTATCGTGGACGAAAATAGTGCTTCGGCAGCTGAGATTGTAGCGGGTGCATTACAAGACAATGACCGTGCATTGATTGTGGGCAGACGTTCGTACGGAAAAGGGTTGGTACAAATGCCTATAAATCTACAAGATGGTTCAGAATTGCGTTTGACTATTTCAAGATATTACACCCCAAGTGGACGAAGTATTCAGAAACCATATTTGATGGGACAAGAAGAAGAATATGAAAAAGACTATGAAAAACGCACAAAAAGTGGCGAATTTTTTAGTTCTGATAGTATCAAATTCAACGAAAAATTAAAATACAAAACGCTTGGCGGTCGCACAGTTTACGGGGGTGGAGGAATTACACCCGATGTTTTTGTGGCACGAGATACGACTTATTTCACTAAATACATGAGTGATTTGTGGGGTAAAAATATCATTCGTGAATTTGCCTTAAATTATGCTAACGATAACATTAAATCAATCGAAAAACTCACTTTCAAGGATTTTAATAAGTTTTTTGTGGTAAATGATGCCATGATGTTGGATATGCAAAAATTGGCGAAACAGGCAAATGTGAAGATGCGAGATCGAGAATACGAACGTTCGATGCCTTATATTAAAGCCCAAATCAAGGCCTATATTGCTCGTAATGTTTGGCAAAGAAAAGTTGCGGATGGCATGAATAATGAGTATTTGCAAGTGATGGCACCGTACGACGATACTTTTCAGAAATCATTAAAATACTTTGACAAAGCCGAAAAAATGGCTCGTGGAGAATTGGTTGAAACGATTTCTCATTCGATTAAAAAGTAAGATTGGGTTATTAGTTAATACATTGTTTAATAAGTTTCTTACTTCCCGAAAGTTATTTTTACTTTCGGGAAGTTCCTAACAAAAAGGCTTTCAGATGATTCTGAAAGCCTTTTTTGCGTTCTGGAAACCAGTAACAAATAACTATTCCCCAGCAATATATCCTTTATCTTTCAAGATTCTTTCCATCAATTTCTTGTCATTATCATTATTAAAAACCGTGAAAGGCAGGTAAATAAATTGATATTGGCCCATATCCAACACATAAGCATCTTTATCTTTACGAGCCATTTTAATCATATCCCATTTGATAACGCCACCTTCAGTATCATTCAATTTCATCAAAATTTGACGACTATCAATTTCGTAGCGATACTTTTGAAATAATTGTTTGTATTGTTCTAATTGCGTAACCCCCGTAAATTGAATTGCCCAAAATATTACGTAAACCAAAGCTCCTAAAATTGTAATAACATAAATCCAGTAATTTGGATAAACCTTTGTTACATTCAAAATAGCATTAATTAATATCAAAGCCAGTGGCACAAAACCCCAATACCATTGATTTTTAACTAATTGAAGCATATTTAAAGTAATAAATTTATTTTTTTCAAGCGCAAATTTCTTTGTCTTAATCGCTAATGGATTACTTGGTATTGCCTGTTGTACTCGTTTTTGTTGTCCGTGTCCTTGTGAAGAGTATCCTTTTGCCATTTTTGGTAAATATTTTTATAAATTGGACTGCAAAGGTAAAGAAAATTAATAATTAAATTTAATAATTGATAGTTTGTCCATCAATGAATTGGTTTAAATTTTCCGTTTTAAGTCATTTACAGCAAAAGGAATAAGTTTAAAACGGTCCTTTATTAAAAATGGAAAGAAATCTTTTTTTAACGTTCGATTACCTAATTTTACGAATAAATCCGAATTGATATTCGGACAATTTCAATTATGAATTATTAATAATCAAAATTAATTGACAAAATGGTGGAATTAACCGATAATCAGATACTCAACCACACGCAGGTTTTACAAAAAATTAGAAGAATTGCTTTTGAGATTTACGAAAATAATTTTGAAGAAACCCAAATCGTTATTGCGGGAATAAAAGGGCAAGGACACGCTTTTGCACAGAAATTAACCGTTGTCTTAAACGAAATTTCAAGCATTGAGGCAACCGCAGTTTTGATTGATGTTGATAAGGATGTGACCTACGATAGCCCCGTAGAATTTGATTGTGACGAGCGTTTTTTGGAACACAAAACCATCGTGGTGGTTGATGATGTCTTGAACACGGGACGAACATTTGCGTATTGCCTTTCCCCATTTTTGAGTATTCCCGTCAAAAGAATTCAAGTAGCCGTAATGGTGGATAGAAATTACCGTAGATTTCCGATCTTGGCAGATTACGTAGGCTATCAATTATCAACTACACTCAATGATTACGTATCTGTTGTGCTTGATAATGAAGCAGAGATTGGGGTTTATTTACGATAAAATATGACAGGTTGGAAACCTGTGCTACAAATAGCTAATCAAATTCATTAGCCAATCCGCCTTAAAGAATAAAATCAGGATGGGTAAAATTAGAATAATAACTAAGAAATATTGTTTAGAATTTAGTTCAAATACCTGATTTTCAAGTGGTTCTTTGAAAAATAGATAGAAGGGGATTTTTAAATAAAAGAATAATCCAATGGCTGTATTCAACAATCCGAAGATAAAAAGCCACAATAAAATGGGCTGATTTGAGGTTTGATACGTTTCCCAAAGAGCCGAAAATATATTCAATTTCGCAAAAAATCCTGCCGTTGGAGGAATCCCCGCCAAAGAAATCATCACAAGCAATATCATAATTCCGTAGAAAGGATTAAGCCTGCCAAGCCCCTTTAGATTTTCGATTTTTGATGCGTCCGATGCTTCGGTTTGATTTTCGGGAGAGCGTTTCGCCTTTGTTGAAGTTTTCTCCAGTAGGCTACCAATCGATTTGTTAAAGTTTCCTCCAGCAAAGTCAGAATCAATTGTTAATTGTTCATTATTAATTGTCAATTGATTGGCATAATCAAGCAAAAGAAAAGCAGCCAAATTGGTAAAAAGTGTAACGATTAGATAAAAAACGACACTCGTAATGCCCAATTGCGACATGGTTACTAAACCAATCAACATAAATCCTGAATGTGCAATGGTGGAATATGCCAATAATCGTTTCGCATTATTTTGCCACAAAGCCGAAAAATTTCCAAAAGTAATACTCGCCATGGCCAAAACTGCGGTGATGGTTTGAAGGTTATTGGGTACGGCAAAATAAAACCTAATGGCCACTAAAAAGGCGGCAATTTTGGGCGCTACCGAAAAGAAAGCAACCACGGGCGTAGGCGCAGATTCGTAAACATCGGGTGTCCAAATATGAAAAGGCGAAGCGGATATTTTGAACATAAATCCACTGATAGTCATCATAATAGCAACCGTTAATGCAATGGAATCAATCTGATAAAGGCCTCTTGAAAATTCGGGAGAAGTGATATCCAAGGTTCCCGTCATTCCGTATAAAAGCGACATTCCGTAAAGCATCACCGCTGATGCAGAGGCCCCAAAAAGGATGTATTTCAAGCCACTTTCCGTACTTTTTCGGGTTTTATTAATCGTAGTAAGCATGTATGACGAAACCGAAACAATTTCAATCGAAAGATAAATCATCAAAAGATTAACCGACATTGTCATCAAACAAAGCCCAATGACCATACTGATTAATAATGGAAAAAATTCGGCAACAAATTCTCTTTTTGTGACATATATATGTGCCAGTATAAAAAATGTGGATAGTACAATTAGAAACTTAAATAAAATGGCTTTTAAATCCAACACCAGCATTCTATCAAAAAGGAAAGAATCCTGCGTAATGGAAAACTGTTGCGCCATTTGATTAAGAACAATAATTACTGAAATCAAGCAGAAAACAAAAATAATTGCATTTGTTTGAGTAGTATTTTTAACGAACTTTTGCTTATTTCTTTGGTCATGATATAATATTAAATCGATCAATATCATCAATAAAAAAGAGGTTGATAGAAGCACTTCTGGTAGGAGTGCATCAATACTTTCAAAGATTTTTTTAAGCTGTTCGGGAAGATATAAGAAATTAGTCATTATTTTTCTGCATAAACTTTCTACATTCTACTTTTATTAGTATTTTTGGTTAAATTTTACAAAAAATACATTTATGGTTAAGAATATATGGTTCTGGATAATACAATTTTGTTGTTGGCTTTTTATTGCTTTTATTGCGTTGTCATTTAGCCCATTGCAAGATAGCGATACGAATAGTCGAATAATATTTTTTTTAGCATATTTTTTTATCGGTTCTACAATAGGATATATGTATTGCATTTTAGTTGAAAGTATAAATCCTGATGATATTACTATTTCCCAATTGCTATTTTACCCTTTTGGGGGAAGTCTTATAATTGGATTTGTATTCACTATTATTGACATATTTTTAGGACAATTTGTTTTCAAAAACGGTGTCACTGATTTTTTTACACTGCTATTTAAAAATAGCTGGATTGTAATTCCGTGCTTCTTTTTTTATCATCTTTATAGATTTGCAACAATTTATCAAGATAGAAAACAACGAACAATTGTTGCAGAAAACCTTTTGCAAATATCCGAATTAGAAAATCTTAAAAAGCAATTAAATCCACATTTCTTATTTAATGCCTTAAATAGCATCAAAGCACTTACTCTTTTTGATGGTGAAAAAGCCCGTGAATCAATTATTCAACTATCTGATTTATTGCGACTTTCGCTTAATTTAGGAGAGCAACAAAGAGCTACGTTGAGTGAAGAATTGCGTTTAGCCGAAAATTATTTAGCGCTTGAAAAACTTCGTTTCGACAGCCGACTTTCGTATGAATTCAAAATTGACATTGAGTTAGATAATATTTTAATCATGCCCATGTCGTTAAATACTTTGCTTGAAAATGCTGTTAAACACGGGATTGGGCAATTAAAGTCGGGTGGAAAGATTATTACATCTGCTTCAACTGAGAATAATTTGATTACCATAACGGTTGAAAACTCAGGATTTTTTGACCCCAAACCTAAAAGTCAAGATGGAGGAATTGGTTTAGAAAATCTCCACAAACGTTTAGAATTGCAGTTTGGGAAAAAAGCCTCTTTTACGATAGAAAATCAGAATAAAATGGTTGTTGCCACCATCAAAATGCCATTTTGATATAAACATTAAAGCCCGAAAAACGAACATCGAGATACGAGAATCAAAATAGTTTTATCAATTCAGCCAAAGAAAGATTTGTTACATCAAAAATCAAATGGGGAAATATTCCAAAAATCAAGGCTAAAATTGCTAAAGGATAAAGCATAATTTTCTCTCTTATTGTCAAATCCTGCAAAGTTTCTTCGTATTGTCTTACCCAAAATTTACCGAAAAACATTCTCTGTAAAGTCCACAAGAAATACGCTGCTCCCAGTACCAATCCAAAGGTTGCTAAACCCGCTAACCACTTAGGAATCAACGGGCTATTAAATCCACCCATCAACGTAAAAATCTCCCCGATAAATCCTGAAAAGGCGGGCAAACCCAAGGAGGCAAAAAAGGCAATGGCAATCATGAAGGTGAATAAGGGCATCTTACTCGCCAAACCTTGATAGGAGTCGATTCGGCGGTCGTGCGTACGTGAGTACAACACGCCAACTAATAAAAATAACATGGCCGAAAGAATTCCGTGCGAAAACATTTGGTAAACTGCTCCGTTGAAACCTTCGCTCGTGAGTGAGCCAACGCCCAACAGTACAAAACCCATGTGCGAAACTGACGAATAGGCAATCATTTTCTTTAAATCGTTCATTGCCAAAGCATTAAATGCTCCGTAAATAATAGACAAAACCCCAAAACCAACAATCCAGATGGCATATTGATTGGCAACTTCTGGAAAAATGGGATAGGCGATTCTCAAGAATCCGTAGCCCCCTATTTTCAAAAGAATCCCCGCCAAAACTACCGAAACGGGCGTTGGGGCTTCTACGTGCGCATCGGGCAACCAAGTATGAAAAGGCACAACGGGTAATTTTACCCCAAAGCCTATCATCAGAAAAATGAATGAAAGTGAGCGTAAAGAAATTCCCGAAACTATATTTTCTGAAAAAATATTCAACCACGACCCCGAAACATAATTGCCTTGGTCGGGCATAAAACGGAGGTCGAAAGTATGGACAATTGATTGGGAAGGTAATTCACTTTCGGCCAATAGACTTTGAATATGTGAAATGATTTGTGGCGTAACGTCAGAAGCTGAGTTTATTAATCCCATTTGTACCGCAGTTTCCACGGGGTCAATCACGGAAAGGTACAGCCCAATCATTACAATTAAGATAAAAATCGAGCCTACGAGCGTGTAAAGAAAGAATTTGATGGAAGCATATTCTCGGCGAGGTCCTCCCCAAAGTCCAATCAAAAAGTACATTGGCAAAAGCATAAACTCAAAAAACAGGTAGAATAGGAACATATCCAAGGCGATAAAACAGCCAATAATTGAACCTGACAATAATAAATACAAAGAAAAATACCCCCTTGATTTTTCCTTAATTTCAAAAGAAGAAATCGCTCCGACAAACATCACAATACCCGTCAGCAAGACCATTGGCATACTGATTCCGTCCACGCCCAAGAGATAATCAATTGAGCCGATGCCTAAATTGCCAAGGGGCAAAGTGATCCAATCGTATTGTTCAAGAAACTGATAGTCAGCTACTTGTCTATCAAATTGAAAATACACAAATACACAAAGCAATAGTTCTACGCCCGTAACGATAAGGGTAATCCATTTAAAATAAGGCACAAATCGTTCGGGCGTAAACGCCAAAATAAGCGATGCGAAAATGGGAATAAATATGAGTAATGATAAAATGGGCATTTTTTATAATGTTGTTTGAAATCTTGTTATTGCATTTGTACTAATAGCAATGACATTTTTCCTTTATAAGATATTCTCTACGATAAACTATGTGGTTGCAATGATAAATAAGGCCAATCCAATTAATCCCAAAAACGCCAAAGCAACGTATAATTGTACTTTTCCGCCTTGTGCTGAACGTGTTACTCGTCCAATAATTCCAGCCGAATACGCTGCTCCGTTAGGAATTCCGTCAATAACTTTGGCATCAAACCAGCCGACAATTTTGGCGATAAATACCTGTAAATTAGCTAAGAGATTCACGAAGGAATCAAGTATTTTTTGGTCAAAAAACTGAATATTATTGGAAAGTTTTAGGATTGGGTTTACAAATATTTTATTGTAAAAATTATCGAATGTTGGGATTTGAAATGTAAATATCTTGTTACGAGTTAAATATCCTGCCGTGATTCCGATGAGAGCGAATGAGGTTGAAATGATGCCTATTAAATGATTTTCTTCAAATTTTCTTCCAATGAAATCACCGAACCAACCATGTCCAATACTCAACGGATTTAAGCTGAAAACAAATCCAGTTGAGAGTATAGCCAATATTCCAATCGGCAGTTTCATTTTCCAAGAGCCTTCGTGGAGAGATTTTATATCAACTTTTTCGTTCCTGAAATCTCCAAAGAAAATCATCCAAATTTGGCGGGTCATGTAAAAGGCAGTCAAAATTATTCCTAGCAAGATTGAACAAATTATTATTAGATGAAATATATCTATGTCAGCATCATTGTAAGGAGGAAACCAAATATTCAAAATTGCATCTTTCGATAAAAAACCCGAAAATAAAGGCAGCCCCATCAAAGCCGTTGAACATACTAAATAACAGATAAAAGTAAAAGGCATTTTCTTTCTTAATCCACCCATCAAACGCATATCTTGAGCATCAAAATCTTCGCCTGTATGAAGTAGAGCGTGTATGATTGCTCCCGCACAAAGAAATAACCCTGCTTTAAAAAAGGCGTGCGTTAATAGATGGAATGCTGAAACATCATAACCTAAACCTAAAACCATTAAACCCAATTGTGAGACGGTAGAATACGCCAAAGTCTTTTTTATGTCCGTCTGAAAAATGGCATAAATTGACCCCAAAAGCATGGTTATTGCTCCAATTGCCGCTACAATTTCAGAGGCATCAGCGTTGAACATTGGAGAAACCCTAATCAATAAATAAATCCCCGCAACCACCATCGTAGCGGCGTGTATGAGGGCAGATACGGGTGTGGGTCCTTCCATCGCATCGGGTAACCATGTGTGCAGAGGAAATTGAGCAGATTTAGCGATTGTTCCACAGAAAAGCAGTAGGCAGTAAACAGTAGGCAGTTGACCGTTAGCAAAAGTAGTCAGGTCTGTGCTATAATGATTATAAAAATATACTGCAAAAATTCCTATCAGAAATCCCACATCGCCAATTCTGTTCATCAAAAAGGCTTTTTTGGAAGCTTGAACGGCTTCGGGTTTTTTATACCAAAAACCAATCAGGAGATAAGAACTTAGTCCTACTAATTCCCAAAAGCCGTACATGACAAAAAGATTATCCGTCAAAACGATACCCAACATCGAAAATACAAAGAGACTCAAAAAACCAAAATAACGGTACAAATCTGGGTCATTTTCCATGTATTCGAGCGAGAAAATTTCGACCAGAAGGGCAATAAAATTCACCAAAACTAACATCATCAAAGTTAAAGAATCAAAGAGAAAACCAAATTGATAGGCTTTTCCATTGAGCGTAAACCAATTGAAAATGAGATGATTATCTGTAGTATGCAGGGTTTGTAATAAGAGAATTACCGAAAAAATAAGATTCAAGCCCGTGAGTGAAACAGTAAGCCAACTTGCTATGGCATTCCGTTTTCTTCCCAACAAAAATGCTGTAAGAAAACCAATGAAAGGCGTGAAAAGTATAAGCCAAATTAGGGGCATTTTTGAGTTGTGAGTTGTGAGTGTGGAGTTGTGAATGAAGTCAACAAGGATTCCAAAACTCTTTATTTTTATAAATTTCTCCTCATTTTCAAGGAAAATTCTTTTAAAAGTTCAATTTTTGTACAAATATAATACGGAATGTACGACGTACAGCCTTGTTCGTATTAAAATAAGTAAAACGGATAGGCGTGTCGAGTCGTCGAACCGCCTATCCCACAAACACAAAATGGAAAACGCAAGAACCGTTAATTATTCCCGAACCACCATCACCGAATTGATGATACCATCTTATGCCAATTTTGGCGGTAAGATTCACGGAGGGATTTTATTATCTTTGATGGATAAAGTTGCCTACGCCTGTGCGACCAAACACGCTGGAACTTATGTAGTAACGGTTTCAGTAGATAATGTCGAATTTCGTCAGCCCGTTGAGGTGGGCGAATTGGTTTCGCTGCTTGCCTCGGTGAATTATGTGGGTAATAGTTCCATGATTGTGGGCATTAAAGTAGTGTCAGAAAACATCAAAACTGCTACAATCAAACATACTAATACTTCTTATTTTACGATGGTCGCTAAAGATGACGATGGTAAATTAGCAACTGTTCCACCCCTAATTTTGGAAGATGATAAAGACATCAGGAGATTTTTGGAGGCTATGAAACGCAAAGAAATAAAAGCTTCCTATAAAGAGCTATTAAGCACCGCAAAAACAAGCATGGAAATTGACGCAAATTTGCATCTGCTTGCTCATGAGCGTTGTGTGATTAAACGGGATAAGGATATGCAGAGTGAATGGATATAAAAACAACCAAAAAAGTGAACATAAAAACCCTCAAAAACATTTATTTCTTAGGCATTGGCGGCATTGGTATGTCGGCAATTGCTCGTTGGTTTATTGCTAATGGCTATACATTAGCTGGTTACGACAAAACCGCAACGCCACTCACCAATGCGCTACAAGCGGAAGGAATTGCCGTCCATTTTGAAGATGATATTTCGTTGATTCCTAAGGAGTTTTTAGATAATCCTTCAGAGACGCTTATTGTCTATACGCCTGCCATTCCCAAAGACCATAAGGAGTTTAACTACTTGAAAGACAGCGAATTTGCGTTAATGAAGCGCTCGCAAGTTTTGGGTTTATTAACCCAAAATTTCTTCACGATTGCGGTTGCGGGTACCCACGGAAAGACAACAACTTCTTCGATGGTAGCGCATATTTTGAAGAATGCAGGCAAAAATGTAACGGCATTTTTGGGAGGAATTACGCAAAATTATGGTACAAATTTCTTAGTGAATGAAGGCACAGAAAACGTAATTTGCGTAGTGGAAGCCGATGAATTTGACCGTTCTTTCTTAACGCTTTTTCCCGATTTAACCATCGTAACTTCCACTGATGCCGACCATTTGGACATCTATGGCGACCACGCTAAACTCTTAGAATCCTTTCAATTATTTGTTTCGCAGATAAAAGATGGCGGTTGGTTGTATCAATACGATGGCATTGATTTACAAGATTTTACCCATAATCCAAGTGCTGTTTTTGGTTTGCACGTAGGCGATTTCAGAACCGAAAACTTACGGATTGAAAATGCAGAAATGGTGTTTGACATTGTTTATCCCGACGGAATTATTAAGGATTGCAGTTTGTTAACGCCTGGTTTTCACAACGTTACGAATTCCATTGCGGCGGCGGCAGTCGCCTTGCAAGTGGGCGTATCACCCGAGGCGGTGCGAGATGGAATTTGCACGTTTAAAGGCGTGAAAAGGCGTTTTGAATACCAAATTCGGACCGAAAAGATGGTTTACATTGATGATTATGCGCACCATCCAACCGAAATTGAAGCGTTTTTATCATCGGTGAAAGCATTGTATCCAAATCGTAAATTGACCGTTATCTTTCAACCGCATTTATTCTCTCGGACGAATGATTTTCAGGAAGGATTTGCTAAAAGTTTAGATTTGGCTGATGACTTAATTCTCTTGGATATTTATCCCGCCCGTGAACTTCCGATGGAGGGGGTTACGTCGAGTATAATATTTGATAAAATGAAATTGGAGGAAAAAATCCTTTGTACAAAATCGGAGGTTTTGGATTTATTGAAAGCTAAAAAACCTGAATTATTAGTAACCGTTGGGGCGGGTGATATTGACACGCTTATCCCAAAAATTCGAGAATGGGGAAGTTTATAAAATTTAAGTATAATTGCTCAAAAATTTCTAAGTATTTTTACTATATTTGTATCATAAATTTCAATTCTGTGATTGGATGAGAAAAATATAACAGAGTAAAAGAGATTAAACGCCCCCAAATTCGTTTAATCTCTTTTTTTTGCTTAAAATTGGCATACGGATGAACCCGCAATGGAATTGAGATGCTTCGTCACACGGATTTAAAAAGATTTTTCAACTCGTATGTTTTCTTAATTTCCATCAATCCTATTTAGTCTTAACGTAACCTTCACCGTTAAAAAATCCGTGAAAATTGCTGCTGCAAAGCATCCGTGTAATCCGTGTGCCATTTTTCTCGTACCTTTGTGATATGGAAATCAACAAACAAATCCTTTCAAAATTAGGCATTGAGGCACTGAATCCGATGCAAGAAGCGGCTCAAACAGCCATTTTGCAGGAGAAAACCACCTTTCTAATCGCTCCAACGGGTTCAGGGAAAACATTGGCTTTTTTATTACCCTTGCTCCAAATTCTCGACCCAAAAAAAAATACCGTCCAATGTCTCATTCTTACGCCATCCCGTGAATTGGCGATGCAGATTGAAAACGTTTGGAAGAGTATGGGAACGGGCATGAAAGTAAATGTGTGTTATGGTGGTCATTCAATGGCTACCGAAATTCAGAATTTAAGCAATCCTCCTGCCCTATTGATTGGTACGCCTGGACGTATTTTTGACCATATTACTCGAAAATCGTTTGATTTAGATACGGTGAAAACCTTGATTTTGGACGAGTTTGATAAGTCTTTAGATTTGGGTTTTCACGACCAAATGTCTTATATCATCGGCAGTCTTCGTAATCTCAATAAACGAGTTTTAGTGTCGGCTACCTTCGGAATCAAAATTCCTGAATTTGTGGGATTTACTTCGCCCGTAACGCTGAATTTTATTCCTGAAAATGAAGAGAAAAAGGCTTTGGAAATGAAAGTCGTTATTTCGGAAGCGAAGGATAAAGTTGACACCCTTTTTGACTTAATTTGTTCCTTAAATTCGGAATCTGCCCTCATTTTTTGCAACCATCGTGATGCCGTGGAGCGTACTTCTGAATTGCTGAATGAAATGGGCATTTATACTACTTTTTATCACGGAGGAATGGATCAGGATGATAGAGAAAGAGCCTTGATTTTATTCAGAAATGGCAGTGTTAATTATTTAGTAACCACTGACTTAGCAGCAAGAGGATTGGACATTCCAGAAATGAAGCACGTTATTCATTATCACTTGCCCATCCAAGCGCATGAATTTACGCACAGAAATGGCCGTACAGCCCGTATGCACGCCTCTGGAACGTCATATTTGATTTTTCATAGAAATGAATTTCGCCCAAAATACATCTCAGATTCTATCGAAGAACTGATTTTACCTGAGAATAATCCACTGCCAAAACCACCTGAATTTGTAACGCTTTATCTAAGTGGTGGCAAGAAAAATAAGTTGAATAAAGTAGATATTGTAGGATTTTTCTCGAAAAAAGGAGAACTTGAAAGAGGCGATTTAGGCTTGATTGAAGTCAAAGACTTTATGTCTTTTGCAGCCGTGAAACGTAGTATTTTTAGAACGCTTTTGGAGAAAATTAAGGATGAGAAAATTAAGGGGAAAAAATATAAAGTAGAAGTGGCTCGATAAAAATAAAAGTGGTCAGTGAATACACTGACCACAGTAAAATAGGAGAAATTTTATGGAAAATTTCTTGCTTACTTCTTACCACTTGCATCATTTTTAGCTCCAACTCGTTCTTCATTAAATGCGGTCGGAACACCTTTTTGAAGCATATAAAAACATCCATTCAAACCTGTAAAAGTGGTAGAAATACCAGTAATAGACTTGCTCGCCAAATTTCCTGCGTAGGTAGTTTCTGAATTATTAAACGTAAACATAAACATACCTGCACTTTGCACCCATAAGCCCGAAGCTCCTTCGCCATTTGTCCATGTACCGCCAGCATTGACAGTCATAGTTGTTTTGCTGTAACTGCCATCGCAGTCCCAATCATAAAATAATGTCCAATTTCCTGTAACAGCCATTGTCTTAGAATTTATTTTTGCCTACTCTTGAATCGGGTTTTCGGCTTTTCCCGCTTTAGAATTAGAATCTTCATAAATTAAAGATTTCAAACAAAAATATAAACTAATTGCAAAAAATAACTGATTAATGACTAATATTTACTTAACGGTAATTCGTGATTAATTATTCATAAAATGTTTTAAGCATATTTAATGGATAATTGTCTTTAAACAAAGCAATATTTATCGAACGGTTACAATATTTACTTAACGGAAAAATCCTCATTTTGACAGCTGTAATTTGTTCCAAAACAAATTACAGCTGTCAAAATGAGGATAAATACTTTTTATTCATTTCTCAAAGTTTATTTTAATCCGTCTTCTTTTTCAAGTAAATTTGATATTGTTCATCCGTTAAAATTACCTTAATTTCTTTGTCTCTTTCGTCTCGCATGGCTTGGGCTTTGGCTCGATATTTCAGACGAACTTCTTCGGTAAAAGGAGGCAAAAGTTTTTTCACTTCAGTCTGAAAATCAATGCGTTTAAAGGCATAATTGATGTTAGCATCCTCAATTTTTGGAATTTGCTCTTCCGTCAATTTTAGTTTTTTCGTCATCCATTTAGTATCTTCATTAGCCATTTTTTCAGGGTCTAATTCAGCGGGTTTGGGGGGCGTACTTGAGCCTGCTTGAGGAATACCATTTCCACGACCGTAACCACCACCGCCGCCATATCCACCACCTCCGTATCCGCCGCCATATCCTCCTCCTCCATATTGTGCTTGACTTTCTTGAATGGTTAAGAAAATGGATAATGTAATGAAAAGTATGAATGTTAATTGTTTTGCTTTCATTTAGGTTAATTTTAGTTCATTTACAAAGATAACTTATTTTTTGAAGTGTTTGAAAATTATATGATAGCTTTTCAACTGTTGCTACTATGTCTCGACAGATAACTTGAAATGATTTTGGGATAGACTTATTATCTTAAATCATACTTGGTTTGGTTGACTGTGAATACACTGACAACAATTGGAATTCACGCTCGAAAATTCGTTCAATAAAACTTTACCCCTCATTTCTAATATCTATTATTTGGTATCCTATCGTATTATCCAAAAAACTAATTTTGCAAAAGTACTTTGCTCATCATTAAAGCTATTAATTTCATTATCAATTAGTTATATTTACTTTTACAGATATGATTTTGTTGAAACATTAATTTTAAAAAAAATAAAGCCATGAAAAAAATATTTTTGCCTCTTCTAATTTTACTGTTTAGTACAAATGTTTTTGCACAATTGCAGTATCCCGCTTCTAAAAAAATAGAAGTCTTCGATACGTATTGGGGCGCTACTTATAAAGACAATTATCGTTGGCTCGAAGACATGAAAGACCCACAGGTGACGTCATGGTTTAAACAACAAGCCGACTTGACTAATGCCACCATGAATACCATTTCGGGCAGAGATGAATTGATTGCAGAATGGCGAAAATTAGATAAATTACAACCACCGTCTTATTACCCAATCGTGAAAGAAGGTGGTCGTATTTTCTTCAAGAAAAGGATGCCTGGCGAAAAAGTAAGTAAGGTTTATTATCGTGAAAGCGTGAATGGAGCCGACCAATTGCTCTTCAATCCACTGACTTTCATGGCTGGAAAAACGCTGTCCGTAGAGAACATCACTCCAAGCTACGATGGTAAAAAACTCTTAATCGGTTATGCTGAAAATGGCGCTGAAATATCCACTTTGCAAGTCATGGACGTGGATACTAAGAAATTTTTACCGGATGTGATTACTGGCACAAGTGGCGTAATGGGCTGGACTTTCGACAATACTGCTTTTATGTATATGTGGATAAAATCAGTGGATAATACCGACCCCAACGGTCGTTTAAATCCCAAAGCAAAACTTCATAAATTGGGGACTGAAGCAAAAGCTGATATTGATTTTTTTAGTAATGAAACCTATCCATCTTTGGGAATTGAAGCCAAGTCATATCCGTATTTATTTTTATCAAAAGATTCTAAAAGTTATGTATTTGGTGGTGAAGGCACCGTTCAGAATGAATTGAAGGTATTTTATGCTCCTTATGGTGAGTTCAATTCGGGTAAAATTCAATGGAAAACGCTCTGCACACCTGCCGATAAATTGGTGCGTAGTCTGGATATTGCGGATGATAAAGTCTTCGGAATTACCTATAAAGATGCCAAAAATTACAAACTCATCTCGACTGATTTGAAAAATCCTGATTGGGCAAATGCCAAAGTGATTGCTCCCGAAAAATCCATGACACTCGAATCTTTTACCCGTAGCAAAGACTATCTGTTATTAAATTATAGCGACGGCATCAATAATCACTTTTATAAATACAATCTAAAAACCGAGGCTACCACCGAGGTGAAATTACCGTTCAGTGGTTCGGCTGCTCCCATGTGTATTGATACCAAAACCAATGAGTTTTTGGTAGATATTACCTCGTGGAACAAACCATTTACCGAGTTTTCATACAATGCCGAAACCGAACAATTTGTTGCCAGTCCCTATAATAAACCATCTGTTTTTCCAGACGAATACAAGAATTTGGTGGTAGAAGAAGTGGAAGTTAAAGGACACGATGGCGTGATGATTCCGTTGTCGATTATTTATAAAAAAGGCCTTAAAAAAGACGGCTCAAATGTTTGTTTGATGGATAGTTACGGAGCGTATGGCATCAGTATGGCTCCTTATTTTAGTACTCGGTTAAATTCTTTGGCGGTGAAAGGAGCAGTTATCGCTATTCCGCACGTGCGTGGTGGTAGTGAAAAAGGGGAGGATTGGTACAAAGCGGGCTATAAAACTACCAAACCCAATACTTGGAAAGATTTTATTAGTTGTGCTGAATACCTTATTGCCCAAGGGTTTACCAATGCTTCAAAATTAGGCGGTACGGGTACGAGTGCGGGAGGAATTTTGATTTCGAGGTCAATCACTGAAAGACCCGATTTATTTGCCGCTGCTATTTGTAATGTAGGTTGTGCCAACACCATGCGAGGCGAATTTTCTTCCAATGGTCCCGTGAATATTCCAGAGTTTGGCACCGTGAAAGATAGCGTAGAATGTAAAGCCCTCTACGAAATGGATGGCATGCAGCACGTAAAGGCGGGCGTGAAATATCCAGCCGTCATTTGCGTGGGCGGTTGGAACGACTCACGAGTAGTGGCTTGGCAACCCGGCAAATTTGCGGCAGCCATGCAAAACTCAACGGCATCGGGCAAACCTGTTTTGATGAAAGTAAACTACGAAAATGGGCATTTCACGGAAGACCGAGAAGTAACATGGGCAAATTTTGCCGACCAATATTCCTTTGTAATGTGGCAATGCGGGCATCCAGATTTTCAGGTGAAGAAGAATTAGGTTAAATATGACGGTTTGGGTGATTCTTTTGGGGTTATTCAAACCTTTTTTTTATATTTTTAATTCTGTAAAATATTCAATTTGTAGTTCTTGTAACAAAAATAATTCAAGCTCTTTTTTATCATTGAAGCCTTGTAGCTTATTCCGGTAAGATGAAGCTATTTTAGTATTCTCAATTTCTAATTTCCTGTCGATACTGATTTTCAAAAAATCCTCCTCTTGGTCAATTCCTAAAAATCTTCTATTGGCTAAATTGGCTGCAATCCCTGTGGTGCTACTGCCCGTAAAAGGGTCGAGAATCCATGCATTGGGTTTTGTTGAAGCTAAAATTAAGCGAGTTAAAACTGATAGTGGTTTTTGGGTTGGATGTTTACCACAAGATTTTTCCCACGGAGCGATGGCAGGTAATTTCCAAACATCTTTCATCTGTTTATCACCATTTAATTGCTTCATTAGCTCATAATTGAAGTAATGAGGCACTTTTGCCTTTTTACGAGCCCAAATAATTTGTTCAGTTGAATGGGTAAAAAAACGACAGGAGAAGTTTGGAGGTGGATTATTCTTTTCCCAAGTGACAACATTGAGAATTTTAAAATCTAATTCCGTTAAGATTTGACCAATAGAAAAAATATTGTGCATCGTGCCACTAATCCAAATAGTGGCATCATCTTTCATTTTATCACGCACTAACGAAAGCCATTTCCTGTTAAAATCATTCACATAATCATACCCGTGTGATCTATCCCAAGTGCCTTTATTGACACTAACGATTTGACCGCTTTGTATGGAAAGACCTCCGTTAAAAAACTAATTGAATTAATAAAAGCTATGTCTCATTTAGTTATTAAAAGTTTAATTATAAATAAATATATTTTTTATAATTACTTGAAAATGATCATGTTACACTTGTTTATTTAAAAGTTTGATCTAATATTTGCAAAAAAATAATAGATGAATACTTCTTTTGAGCGTTGCGAAAATACCAAAGTTGAATGGCTTACACCTCCCGAATTAGTTAAAAAGTTGGGGGATTTTGATTTAGACCCATGTTGTCCTGTTAATGCTCCATTTTTACACGCAGAACATAATTTTACAGTTGAAGATGACGGTTTAGAAAAAGATTGGTTTGGTAGGGTTTTTTGTAATCCTCCTTATGGAAAAGGAATGGAATTATGGATTGAAAAATTAAAAATTCATGGAAATGGAATTACTTTAATTTTTGCAAGAACTGAGACAAAATGCTTTTTTGAACATATTTGGAATGATGCGGATGCAATTCTATTTGTTAAAGGTAGAGTGAAATTTTATCATGTTTCTGGAGTTCAAGGTGGAACATCAGGAGCTCCCAGTGTATTCATTGCTTATGGCAAAGAAAATGCGTTAGCCCTTCAAAACAGTGGTATTAGAGGTAGATTCATTAATTTGAAATCATAAAATTTCAAATAATTCAAACTCAGCCACATTGAATTGAGCATCAATAATCCAATCATTTTCAATCAATAATTTTCTCAATGCCTCATCTTCGGTAGAAACATTTTTAATTATACCCATGACTTGCATATTGCTTACCTTAAATGCGGGATTGGGGGCTTCCGTTTTACCTTCGTGCGTTATAATAATATATGTTTTCATGAAATTTCTACCTTTTTATAATTTCCACGACCTGTAAATTCAAGAAGTCCTTTATCTCTTAGATATTGTAATTGCTGACGTATTTTGTCTTTAATGTGATTGTTTTCTGGATGCTTTAATTTTAATTGGTTTTCAAAAGCATAAATTTGTTCAAGTGTAAAACTTTTCCTGTGAATTTTATCTATACAGTTCATAATATCCATAATCCAACCTCTTGAAGCTGTTTTTTGCCCTCTTAAAAATGAGGTACTTTGTAGCTTAATTTCTACCTTATCTTTTGGAACTTCTTTTGAATCTTTGACAATAAATATTCTCCCGCTTTCTGGAATTTTTGATAAGTCAATGTTACAACCAATCCAACCAGCTCTTTTCGCAGTTTCTGGCAATGGCTTTCTTTCAATAATTATTTCTGGTACAAAATAGTGCTTTGGAATCATCAAAAAATTACTGACACTCCAATTATTTCTATTGTAGTTCAGAAAGAAAAAACTTGGATTATTCGCTGAGTTTATTCTTGCAATCATCGTGCTATAAGTTCCATCCATGATTTTATTACCCAACTTATTCCCCGATTTACCTTTTAATTCATATTCTTCCGAACAATTTTTACAGTAAAAATCTGCTACTGGTCTATTATTTTCAAATTCGGATAAATGAAAATACCCACAATTGGGGCAAAATGAATTTTCATTAACCCAATTTTCAGTAAGAACTCTTGCAATTTGAGAATTACTTTTATACCCATCCGCTTTTTTAATATCAAGGTTTAAGTTCATAGTGGTTATTAAAGTTTCAAAACTTTTAAGAGGACTTATTTACAATAATATTTTAAGATTGAATATTGGAAAATTTTAACTTGTAAGTTGCACTCAACTCTTTTAATCGCAATAATTTCAGATAAATATGGTCAGTCTAAGGGATTTCATCTTCTTCAAAATGTCTCTTTTCATCTTCAAAAATATTTTCAATAACCTCATTAATCAAAGGTTTTAACTCAAACTTTCCTTCCAGGATGATAATGTTTTGAGAATCTATTCAAATTTCATTTTTATTCAATCATAAATTTACAGATAATCACTTTATCTATCTCCATGTAAGCCACAAGTATTTGACATAATCAAAAAAAAGCCCCTCAGAACCAAATCCAAGGGGCTTTCTAAACTCAAAAAACCTTACAAACTCAACTTCTTCAACTCCTTCACCGCAAAATCTGCGGCTCGGGCGGTGAGTGCCATATACGTTAATGATGGGTTCACACATGAGGCGGAGGTCATACAAGCACCGTCGGTCATAAATACGTTTTTCACAGCGTGTACTTGGTTGTGTGCATTCAAGACTGACGTTTTAGGGTCACGTCCCATGCGGGCAGTTCCCATTTCGTGAATTGCCATGCCTAAATACGAACCGTTGTCATATCCTTTCACGTTTTTCACGCCTGCCGATTCCAACATCTCTTTGGCATCGTTCATCATGTCGATACGCATTTTCTTTTCGTTCTCTTTCAATTCTGCATCAAAAACCACCAATGGCATTCCCCATTTATCTTTTTCGGTTTTGTGAAGGAACATTTTGTTTTCGTAATAAGGCAATGTTTCACCAAAACCACCCAATCCCATTGTCCACGGGCCGGGCGTTGTCACTTCATTTTTATAATCTGCCCCAAAACTCAATTCGGCAATGTTGCGTTGCCAGCCCTGACGGCTTCCTCCGCCTTGATACCCAAATCCACGCAAATAATCACGTTTATCAGCACCAATATTACGGTAGCGTGGCACGTAAATACCGTTGGCACGTCGTCCTGAGTAATATTTATCCAAATCTCCTTCCCACGTACCCGAGGCACCTGTACGGAAGTGATGATCCATCAAATTGTGTCCTAATTGCTCAGAATCATTACCCATTCCGTTCGGGAAACGGTGAGAAACTGAATTCAACATCAAAGCCGTTGAACCCAATGAACTACCACAAACGAAGATAATTTTAGCAAAATATTCACGGTCTTGCATCGTTACGGCATCACGCACTCGCACACCCGTAGCTCGTTGTTTATTTTCGTCATACATGATTTCCGTTACCACCGAATCAGGTCTGAGGGTCAATCTTCCCGTTTTTGAAGCATAAGGCAAGGTACAAGATTGTGTACTGAAATAGGCTCCATACGGACAACCCAATGAACATTTATTGCGGTATTGACAAGCTCCACGCCCCACATCGGTTTGGGCTTTACCCGCCGCCGAAAGATTAGCAACTCGTCCCATCGTCATGTTTCTTCCCGGGAAATTCTTTTCAAGTCTTTGCTTTACTTCTTTCTCTACGCAGAACATTTCCATGGGTGGCAAGAATTCGCCATCAGGTAATTGAGCTAAGCCCAATTTCTCACCCGAAATTCCCACAATTTTTTCTACGTAAGAATACCAAGGGGCAACGTCTTTATAACGAATGGGCCAATCGGTAGCAATTCCGTCTTTAAGATTAGCTTCAAAGTCAATGTCACTCAAACGGTACGACTGACGACCCCACATAATAGATTTTCCACCGACAATATTCGGACGATACCAGTCGAAACGTTTTTCTTCTTTGTATAATGAATCCGAATCGTTCATCCAGTATTTTTCCGTCATTTCGTTGTACGGATAATCACGGGCTAATTTTGGATGAGATTCTTTTTGTTCAATCGTCAAACGACCATTGTATTTGGTTTCCCAAGGGTCTTTCATGGCGTTTTCGTAGCCCGTTATGTGTTCGAGTTGCTTGCCTTTTTCAAGCATCAAAACTCGTAAACCCTTTTCAGTTAATTCTTTGGCAGCAAAACCGCCTGATATTCCCGAGCCAATTACGATGGCATCGTAGGTCATTGCCTTTACAGCATCAATATTTAGATTCATTAGTTTGATTTCGGATTTTCGATTTCGGATTTATTTTGACTGCTTGTGTTAAATCAGTCATCTTCAATTAAATCGGTTTATTTTTTCTTATTTTCTTTTACTGTTTTGCCTGATGCAGTGAAAATAGCTACTAATTCATCGGCTTCTTTTATCAGATCTTTCAACATTAGATTCTTTTACTAATTCTGATTCAACCAATAATTCAAGCCAAAATAACGTTTTATCTGCCTCCTCTTCAACAATTCCCATTTTTGAAATAAAATCAGCTTAGGACCTTGCTCGACATGACGCTCTATAATTTGCAGCAACAGAAGTACCTGATCTAAGAACTTGTTTTCCAATTACATCTCCACTTCGACTATTTGGCAAAGTATCCACCAATTTTATAATCCTTAGAGCAAATTGTTTAGTTCTTTTCTTAAGTATTTCTTTCATATCGAATTTACTTTGATTGATTGTAGATTTTAGATTTTGGTTTTTAGTTGGATAGCTTTAAATCCGCAATCCCAAATCGAAAACCCAAAATCATTAGAGTGCCCACGCTTTTTGTCCTGATTTTAAGGGAATACAAGCTTCAAGTTTCCCTGGAATTGGTAAATAGGCCAATGCTTTTGTTGCACCAATTTCCGAAGTAAAATATCCAGTAACGGTCAATTCTTTCATTCTTTGGAAGAAAGGCTTGTCGGTAGTGGTGGCAAGTTTGACCATTTCGTTTTTCTGAGCAAGGTCTAATCCTACGAAACCTTTGCCAAATTTCGCTTGACTGTCAGCATCCAATTTTGCCAAACCCCCATAAAATTTAGCTTGGTCTTCTTTTTTGTAACAATCACGCATTACCCGTACGATAAATTTCTCAACGCCCGCTGCTTTTGCTCCTGGCGTATCCGTCGTTGGAATAATGATATCTGCTACTTCAGCAAGGAACGCTTCTTGTTCGGCTGAAACAATAATGCTAAGCCCTGTATTGGTTATTTGCCCCATTACGCCCGCCATTAGTGGGGCTGCGAGCACACCACCCATCATCAGGGCAACTCGTTGTACGGCTTCTCTACGATTCATATTGTTAATTGAATTGATTTTAAAATGTATATTCAAAAGTAAACGATATTCTGGAAATATAAGTGTTGATTTGTCGGTTTTGAAGAAAAAATTTCACTAATCCATGTAAAATCACTTCTTCACCACAATTTATGATATTTGGAAGTTTATCTTTGTGACTAAACCCATAATTATCATAAAAGTTTAGATGAGAAAAAAACTACTAATTTTAGCCTTTTTATTCGTTGTTATTTCCCCAAATTTTGCTCAACGAAGAAGTGTAATTCCTACCCAAACGGATACCTTAAATACCATCAATGCTTTTGTGTTGGCGATGATGGCAGAATGGAAAATTCCTGCAACTTCGCTCACCATCGTGAAGGATGGAAAACCCTATTATTCATCGGCTTATGGGTTGAAAAATACCACAAAAAATCTTCCAGCTACGGTTAATACTTTATTTCCGATTGCTTCATGCACCAAGTCGTTTACAGCAAATGCTTTGGGAATTTTGGCGGATGAAGGAAAATTGGATTGGAATAAACCCATCAAAGAATATATGCCTGACTTTCAATTGTTTGACGAATTGGCAACCAATACCGTAACGGCTCGTGATATTCTTTCACATCGCACGGGTTTACCACGCCATGATTTTGTTTGGTTATTTAATAATAATGACCGTGAAAGTATTTTCAAGAACATGAAATACTTGAAACCTTCTAAAACTTTATACGCTCAGTATCAATACAATAACCTCATGTATAACGTGGCGGGCGTGTTGGTTGAACGCCTTTCGGGCAAGACTTGGGAAAACTTTGTACGAGAAAAAATATTGATTCCTTTGGAGATGAAAAGCACCGTTTTGACGTATCCAGAAATGTTTAAAAGTCCAGATTATTCCATGTCTTATAAATTGGAAAATGAACAAATGATTGAGGCAGGATTTGGCAGCAATGTAGATGCCATTGGAGCGGCGGGTGCGGTAAAATCTAATGCGTTGGATATGACCAATTGGCTTTTAATGCAATTACAAAATGGAAAATTTAACGGCAAACAGATTATTTCAGAAAAGAATTTAAAGGAAAACCATACGCCTCTTCAAGTCGTGTATCCTGCCGAAGCCAAATATCCAGAATTAGGTTTTTCATCCTACGGAATGGGTTGGAATATGAACGTTTACAGAGGCAATCAACGCCGCCAACACAATGGTTCTATTGAGGGTTTTCGTTCGCAAATGACCGTTTTTCCGAATAATAATTTGGGCATTTTTATCACGACCAATACGGGTGCGGTAGATTATAATTTTGTTAATATTATC
>JBBAKY010000006.1:0-56466 GCA_040403295.1 Arcicella sp. | reverse complement strand
ATATTACCAAATTATATACTAAACTTAACCACGCTCCATACATCATATTAACTCATAATAGTAAAAATCAATTTGCATGATAGCGTTTAAAAAAGCATTACTCATCCCTATTTTAATTAGTTTCAGTAACCTAATTTACAGTCAAATCAAACTAACTTCTCCTCAAAATCGGGCGGTATATCAACGCAATGGTTTTGGGTTTTCTGCCGTTACAGTGGCGGGTTCCTACGATAAACAAGTTGACAAAATTGAAGCTCGCCTTATCCCCGTACAAGCGGGTCAAGGAGCAGATACCGACTTTCAGGACTGGAAAACCATCAAAATATTACCCTTAAATGGTAATTTCAACACGGTTATGTCAGTGAAACAAGGCTGGTATAGGTTAGAAGTTCGTGGTAGTTTGAATGGAACAATAATCGGTGATGTCGTTTCAGTGGACAGAATGGGGGTTGGCGAAGTTTTTGTGATTGCGGGGCAGTCGAATGCGGAGGGCGTTGATGCAGTTTCAGGCGTTTTTATTGATAATGACCGAGTAAATTGCCTTTCTACTTTGAATAATGTTGAAAGTGGTGGAACAGATTACATTTCGTTATCTCCTTTTTCACAATTACAAACGAGTTCAAGAATTGCACCACGTGGTAGAAATGCTTGGTGTTGGGGTAGATTGGGAGAATTATTAGTAAATCGTTTGAATGTTCCAGTTATGTTTTTTAATGTTGCCCTCAACGGAACGACAAGTACGGCTTGGGCGCAAACAGCAAACGGAAATTTTACCATTAACCCCTATATTGGAGGCGTGTATGCCAATAAACTTCCTTATCAAAATATGTCCGATGTATTGAAGTATTTTGTACCAGAATTAGGCATACGTGCTATTTTATGGTGTCAAGGTGAATCTGACAATGCTAATAATACATCTGCTTTCAATCGAGCAGCAGATGAACAAGCGTACATATCAAATATTCAAACGGTTATCAACAAAACCCGTATTGAATCTGGGAAAAGCAATCTTAGTTGGGTTATTTCACTTACTTCATACAATTTGGGCGCAACCGATTCAAAAATCATAAGAGCCCAACAAGCACTGACCCGACAACCAAACGTTATCCAGGGGCCAAGTACCGACGTTATTCAACCTGTTGGCAGACAGGATGGTGTACACTTCACAACGGGGCTGTCTCAATTAGCTGATGCTTGGAATAACTCCTTAAACGATGCTTTTTTTCAAACTTCAATGGCTTATATTCCAGTAGAATATCCTGATTTAGCTTTTGGTTGTGGTGATAATAAGGTAGATGTTACGCTTCCAGATACCGATAAAAATGGGAATAGCTATTTGAATTTTCAGTGGTCAAATAACGGACTCTTTTTTGATAGCGGCATTTTCTCGACACAAAAACAAGTTACCCTAAATGTTGATGGTGGCCGCCAATACTACGCTCGTATGCGTGATGCCTTAGGCAACGTAACCCAAGTGCCAGCTATTTCATTCAAAGGCAGTAATCTTCCTATTTCAACCATCACTGCCACGGGAGCCACTGATTTTTGTGAGGGGAATAAAGCCGTTTTAAAAGCCAATAATGTCGCCAATAATGTCGCAATTTATGAATGGAGTAACGGTAGTAAATCATCCGAAATTACCGTGACTACCTCTGGTACTTATTCCGTAAAAACCATTAGTAATTTTGGTTGTCAAACTGGTTTTTCTACGCCATTGACGATTGTTTCAAAACCAGTTCCACCCAAACCAACCATTACGGCCAATAGTTCAACTATATTCTGTGCGGATTCGAGTGTTGCTTTGCAATCATCCAATCAAGGAGCAACCAACTTTCTTTGGAGCAATGGTTTAACTAATCGGAATATAAAAATCACTACATCGGGCGATATTACGGTGAAAGCTATCAGCGATAAAGGCTGTACGTCCGTAGATTCTGACCCGCTGAAAATAACGGTAAATCCTTTGCCAAGTACGCCAAGCATTTCTCCAAATGGACCAACAACTTTTTGTGCAGATACAAGTGTTGTACTTGAATCATCCAATCAATCAAATCTATCTTATCGTTGGAGTAATGGTTTTACAGCCCCCAAAATTACCGTTAGAAATGCGGGTGATTATTCCGTAAAAACGGTTGATAAAAATGGCTGTATTTCCTTATCTTCCGCTGCCACGAAAATAAAAGTGAATGCTTTACCTCCTACACCAAGTATTTCAAGTACCCGTGACACCGTTTTTTGTCAAGGAGAAAGCACTATTTTACAATCCAGTTTAATGAATGGTAGTTTTCCAACTTGGATAGCAACACAAGATGGAGTAGTTTCAAGATATAATTTTCAGAATTTAAACGTTAACCGAACGGGTTCATTCCGAGCATTCCAAACAGATGCAAATAATTGTAAATCAGGACTTTCAACCGCATTATTTGTAGCAGTCAAGCCTGTTCCTACAAAAATCGCAAACATTGTTAGAGTGAGTCCATATACGATTGCCATTGAAAACCCTAAGTCGAGCACCTACGTTTGGCAATTTAATGAAACTGAACAACCAAGTTATGTCGGAAGTACCATTCGTTTTAATGAAAGTGGAAAATTTAGCGTAACGGCAAAAAATATTTATAAGACCTTATCGTATGGCGATAAAGTTTGTGTATCTGAACCTTCCGACGAGTTTTGTTTTGTCTTATATAATGATAATGGCATGTCTATTTATCCAAATCCAAGCAACGGCGTTATCAACATAGATTCAAAAGTAGATTGGAGAAACTCAACAATTGAGATTTATACCCTATCGGGACAATTCATAAAAAAGGGTTCTGTTAATGTTTTTGATGATGTTAAAAAACTGGATTTGACAGATTTACCCGTAGGGGAGTATATGTTAAGAATCAGGACAGATAATTTTTATACGATTACGAAAAGGATAATCATTAATCGTTGAGGAATGTTTTTAGAAAATTTTCTAATAAACTTAATTCTTCCTTTGGTAATTTTGTTATCTAATAAAAAAGAGAATAATGGAAGATATAAAAAATGTTAGATTGGATGTAAAACGTTCAAAATTTCAAGCAATGGGCGAGGCACGCTGTCCGCAATGTCGTGAAGGTAAGATGTTTAAATATCCTTTTTGGCGGGTAGATAAATTCTCGGAAATGAATGAAAAATGTCCTATTTGTGGATTGAGATTTGAGGTTGAGCCAGGGTTTTGGTATGGTGCAATGTTTGTAAGTTATGCCAATACAGTGGCTTTATTAGTAGTAATGGGCATTGCGGTATTCTACTTTTTCAACGATCCACCAGTACTCTATTATATTATTCCTGTAACAGTTTTATCGTTAATTACAGTACCCTTCAATTTTAGAATATCAAGAGCCGTTTTCTTGCATTTATTTGGCTTTGTGAAGTATAATCCTACGAAATAAGTTAACAACTAATCTTTATGACTCTTCCAAGCGTTTGAAACGCTTGGAAGAGTTTATTTTTTATGTACGAATATTTTCAAAAACTCATTTTCTATTACTACCAACCGCCTACTTCTTATGTTCCTGCGCATAATGCTTACGAAGCATATCTTCCCCAAAATCGTTGGTTAAATCTCTAATTACCGTATGAATATGATTCGCATTATTTTGCGTATTATCGTATTCAAGAAATAATACTGGATTTTGAATTCGGTAATAATGCCCACCATTGCCAATTTTGGCTTCTTTTGCTCCCATCCACGTAAAAGTCAATTTATCTAATCCTGCCTTTTCGATTTTTTCCATAAATTCATTGGCGAAACCGAAAGGATATCTTTCCACGTAAAAACTAATCAGTTTTATCAATTTCTCTTGCTGAGTTTTAGTCATTTCGGTGAAAGAAATACCCGTTTTCAAGGAATCTGACCGCAAAACATGAGCCGAATTACTCGAAAGAATTTCTACGGGGGCTTTATTAGAAAGAATCACTTTTTTGAGTTGTTCCTCTGAAAAAGAATGAAGTAAATCAACTCCTAAAGTCTCTTCTTGCTTAAAAAGTTGCAAGCCCGCTTGAGGATATCCCTCTGGAACAATGGCAGGATTACTCCCTAAAAATAAAGGCGTTCCCGAAATAACTTTACCATTTTCCGAAGAAAAATTCAAGGATACATGATGCCCTTCAATGCGCCAGCCCCATAATTTTTGAGCATCGGGCGTACCAAAAACCGAGAAATAAAATTTACCAGGATGTCTGCGGTTATTTTCGGGAGCAAGATTTTCAATTTGCTTCAGAATGATTTCTAACTGCATAATAGCAAGCGTAGTTTTACTGGCCGATTCGCTCACCGTGGCTTTTACGAGATTGATTGCCGCATTTTTTTGTGCTTCGTTCATGTCTATTAAAGGCAACCCTTTTCTTTCAATTGGCACAAAAAACCAAGTTCTACGCTCGTTGGTATCATAAGGAAACAAGGCTCTGGGCAACGTTTCTTGATCCAACGTTTTTAGAAAAACCTGCGTTGCGGATAGGGCTTTTTCATTGGCATTTTTTTGAGCAAATACCCCAAAACAAGGGAGTAATAAACAGAAGAGAATAAAATTTTTCATGATCAATTGGAAAGGAGTTTTGAATTTGGATACACCCGTAAGTTAAAGATTTTATCATAAAATTTCTACTTTCCTATCATGACTGACCGTCATTCGAACCTTTTAGAAATACATAAAGCCAATGACAGAGAACCAGATAAAAATGCTTATTTTCGATTCACAATTCCACGACTATGCAACAAACCAAACCCATTCGCCTTCAATCTGCCGATGTTTATCGTGGATTTGTCATGTTATTGATGATGGCTGAAGTTTTACAATTTCATAAAATCTCCGAAGCGTTGCCCGAAAGTAGTTTTTGGCAATTTATGGCGTTTAATCAAGAACACGTGGAATGGATTGGTTGCTCACTTCACGATTTAATTCAGCCTTCTTTTTCATTTTTGGTGGGGGTGGTTTTGCCCTACTCTATTTCCAATCGCAAAAATAAAGGGGAAGCTTTTGGAAAATTAGTAGGTCATGCGGCTTGGCGGTCCTTGATTTTGATTTTGTTGGGAATATTCCTGCGTTCGCAAGGAAAAAATATGACCTATTTTACCTTTGAAGATACTCTTTCTCAGATTGGATTAGGCTACACTTTTCTATTCATTTTAGGCTTCCAATCATTCAGAATACAATTATTGGTATTTATTTTACTGGTCGTTGGCTATTGGGTTGCCTTCATTTTTTATCCCTTCCCTCCTACCAATTTTAATTACGAAGCCGTTGGAGTTGCCAAAGATTGGGGGCATCTCCAACATGGTTTTGCCGCTCATTGGAACAAAAACAGTAATCTCGCTTGGGGGTTTGATACGTGGTTTTTGAATTTTTTCCCCCGAGAAAACCCTTTCATTTTCAACCTTGGAGGGTATGCCACGCTGAGTTTTATTCCAACGCTTGCTACGATGATTTTAGGATTGTTGGCAGGAAATATTTTAATTTCTCAAAAATCTGATAATCGGAAACTTAGACTATTTTTGATCTGTGGAATTGCTGGATTATTGATGGGGTTATTCTTGAATTATACAGGAATTTGTCCTAACGTAAAACGCATTTGGACACCCACATGGGTCATTTTTAGTGGTGGTTGGTGCTTTTTATTGATGGCTCTTTTTTATTATGTAATTGATATGCAACAAAAGCAAGAATGGGGCTATTGGTTGATGATTATCGGAATGAATTCAATTGCAGCATACATTTTTGCCCATACCATTGATGGCTATATTTCAAAAGCCTTGCACACCCATTTGGGAGAAAATTATGATACTATTTTTGGCATTCCGTACCGAACCCTCGTACACGGAACATTAATTTTACTCTTTGAATGGTTAATTTTGAACTGGATGTATAAAAAGAAGATTTTTATCAGGATTTGACCTTAACTTCCACAATTTCAGCAATGGCTTCTCTGGCTTCTTCCACGACAGCTTCGGGCGTTTTATTGGCTCTTTCAATGGCGGGAAGTACCGTCCAAACAAGATTTTGAAAACTTACTAAAGGAAAATATCCCTTCGGATTCAACTTATTTACGTTTTCAATTGCAACGGGAACAATCAACGCATTAGGGGCTTTTTTCATTAAAATAGCAATTCCTCCTACTGAAAATGGTTTCATCGTACCCGTGCGTGAGCGAGTTCCTTCGGGAAAAATACAGGCTGAAAAGTTGGCTTGCTCTATCAATTTGCCCAATTTAGCAATTTCAACGACTGCTTGCTTTCCATCTTCACGGTCAATTAAAGCGGATCCACTTTTATTCAAATTATAAGAAATGGAAGGAATTCCTTTCGATAATTCTTGCTTAGAAACGAAGACGGGAAAGTTTTTTCGGAGATACCAAATCATCCCAATAATATCAAACATACTTTGATGATTTGCCACAAAAATGATGGGGCGGTCAGTGGGTAATTTAGTTTTTTCAACAAATTTCAAACCCGTTCCCAAAATTCTTACGCCATGTAGCAAAAAGAAATTCATGATATGCACTAATTTCTGATGCGTTCGCCGTCCAAAAAGCTCAAAAAAGATAATTTGCAAAGGGTGAAAAATCAATAATATCAGCAAGAAATACACCAAATAAAGCGTACTAAGGAAGTAATCAAGCATTTTTTTCATAAAATTTTTCAGATGCGGTTTAAAGCACTTTTGTGTTGGGATAACGAATCGGTACACAAATTTACAAAACTTTGTTACATCTTGATTTATAAGCAAAAAATGGATGCCAGATTTTTCTGACACCCATTTTTTAAATTACTCAATTAAGACATCATCCATGGCAATATTGGACTTTAAAATAATTACGGAAACTACATTACACCAAAATATTCTTAGCATATTCCACGCATTTTGCCACTTCTTTCACCGCATCCGAACCTTCAGGAACATCATATTCCAATTCGATGGTGGCAGGGAATTTATATTTTTTATTTTTCATCAATTGTAACAGTTCTCTAATCGGCGTATCTCCTTGTCCCCAAGCCAAATTTTGTTTGCCATCAGCGGTACGGTCTTTGATGTGCATACTTGTAATTCTATCGTGTTTAGCTTCAATCAATGCAAACAAAGTTTCCTTCGTATTTTTCCCTCCAACGGCAATGTAATGACCACAATCTAAGTTCATAGAATTGTACGGAGACTGTTCTAAAGCTACATCCCAAAGTGTATCAGTTGCCTGTAAATGAGCGTGATAGCCAATATATACTTTATGTTTTGCACCTAAATCTCCTAATCTCTGCGTTTGTTTTGTATCCGTAGGGATTTCGATGGTTACCGAAGTTGCTCCTAAAGCCTTAGCCGCATTTAGTGCATATTCCACTTCTATATCCGAATTATTGGCTCCCAAAGCATTGGGTTTGAAGGCATAAATAGAAACGCCAGCATCGTTAAATTTCTTCCGAATTTCTTTGAATTTATCCATCGAAGCGGTTGCTCGCCATTCGGCTACTTTCTTATTGTAATCAGCCATTTGGGCTTTCTGCTCATCCGTAAGCTGAGGACGTTGCATAGGAGGTTGCCCTGCTTTTGGCGGAGGTCCCATTCTGAATGGATTTGGATTTTTTGGTTTTCCAGCAAACTCTTCGGCAGGGTCGCCCATCATTTCAATGGCACTAATATTGGCATCGATACAAAACTTCAATAATTGATCAATATCATGGGGCATACTTCTAAATGAGTAAGTAATTGCACCAATTTGAATACCCGCAAATTTTGAATTCGGTTTATTAAAACTCAAAACGCTTGAATTTTTAGCAAAAATCGAATCTCTGCTCAATATTAATCCGAGGGTCGTTATGGGAATTATGGACATAAAACCACGACGAGAAATTTCATTTTTCATATATATATTTTTGATTAGTTTACTTCACTACTTTTAAATTCAATACCAGAAAGCGACATTACGATTTGCGTTTCTTTTACTTTATCGTTTTTAAAGACTAAATACACATCATGTTGTCCAAGATTGGCGGGAATTGCTACTTTTAATTTAGTATTTCCCATGTTTCTACGGGCCGCTGGATCAGGAGCGGGTGCAGGTGCGGCAGGTTGCCCAGTGGTAGATGCAACAGGAGCCGTTGGCGGAGCAGCGGCGGCTGGCGGACCCATTCTGACTTCTTTGGGTTCAATTTTCTCACTCTGACCGATTAATTTTCCCGTTGGCGAGTCTAATCTTACCTCAACGATTCCGCCCGAAGCGCCCACTCGTGTTTGCGCTTGAGCCGTAACTTCCACTTCGCTAATTCCGTTCAAATCAATGTTAGCATATCCTAAATATGAATCATTCCCAATCATTGAAAAAGACCTCATAGGCGTAATCATCAATTGCGTTCCCTTTGATTTATCCGCTAATTCAGGATTTAAAATGGCATTTCTCAACACAATCAAGTCTTCGGTTGCCAACGATTTCATACCTTTTGTGCCTTTATCTTTGTAAGCCGCTCTCAAAATATATGACCCGTTTGGTTTTTGTCCTTCAGGAATTTTTGTGGCATAACTTCCTTGTGTAGGTAAAGATTTTGCCGTAACAGGTTCGTTAATATTCAGAATATATTGAACAATAATATTGGCTTCAGCTTGTGAAATTTGGGGATGAGCCGCCATCATGTGTTCGCCCCAAACGCCTCCACCGCCAGCAATAACCTTTTTTGAAAGATTTTCAACCGCTTTGGCATCGCCTTTATACTTATTGGCAACATCTTGATAACTTGGTCCAACGGATTTTTTATCAATAATATGACAAGATTTACAGTCATTTTTACCAAGCATTCTTTCGCCCATTGAAGCAAAAGCCGACGCATCAACGCCTCTGTGATTTTGGGAAGCTTCAATTTTATCATAACCAATTGGCATATAATCAATGCTCACTGCTACTTGTTCGGGTTTAATTTTTCCACTTGATAAATCGCCATCTTCTTTATCGGCAACATTTACTTCATATTCAATCGGTTTGTTCGGAAAGTAGAAAGTTTTATTACCTTTTTTGATATTAAAAGCCACCGATGGAGATTCATTACCCGCTTTTACTTCCAACATTTCGCTATTTTCTAAACCTTTGCTGTCTTTTACGGTCAAGGTAATTTCATAAATACCTGGTTTATCAAACGTTACGCTTGGGTTTTCAGTTTTGAAAACTCTTTTGCTCGCTTTGTTTTTTACTTCCCATAAATAGGTCAATTTATCACCGTCATAATCCATTGTACCTTTCGAAGAAAAATTGACTTTCAAAGGCACTGCTCCTGTTAAATTATCGGCTAAAGCCACCACTTTTGGCATCCGATTTCCTCCGTTATATTCCACTTTTACAAGTCGGGCATTGTCATTTCCTTTAAACCAAGCCGAACCATATTCCAGCACGTACAAATCACCATCGGGAGCAAAATCCATATCAATGGCGCTACCAAAATCAGTATTTGGCATAAAGCGTTCCATTGATTTATAGTTGCCATTTTCATCCATCGTAACTGCCATAATCCACCCTCTCATAAATTCAGTAATGAGCCATTTTCCTTCGTAATAACTTGGAAAAATACGCTTGCCAATCGGAAAATCTGATTTACGGAAAACGGGGCCGCCAGTAGCGCTTCTTCCCGAACTTCCCACCAAAGGAAATTCTTCAGAAATACCGTAAGGATACCAAATAAAGGCTTTTTGAGCGGGCGGCAATTGTTTCAAACCTGTATTGTTGGGCGAATCATTAATTGAATTCAACGGGTCAAATACTGAATTTGGGCGAACTTTTTTTGCTTCAAAATCCCAATCAGTATACGCTTTGTTATCCCCAATAAAATAAGGCCAACCGAAGTTTCCTGCCTTTTTTGCTTGGTTAAATTCATCGTAACCCCTTGGTCCTTGGTCGCCATCATTTGAGGCATCAGGGCCTACTTCACCCCAATATAAATATCCCGTTTTGCTATCTATGGTCGGGCGCCACGGATTGCGATGCCCCATGGTATAAATTTCTTTTTTTACTAAACCGTCCCCTTTATTAGGTAACGTTTCGTATAAATTTCCCTTCGGAATTGTGTATGACGCATCCGCTTGAGGTGTAATTCTCAAAATTTTACCCGTCAAACTGTTGGTATTACCCGCCCCTCTTTGGTCATCCCAATATTGCCAACCTTTACGTTCGTCTAAGTTTGCGTAACCGTCCGAACCACTGTTTGAAGTATTGTTTCCAATGGTCAAATATAGATTGCCCGATTTATCGAAAACCATTCCACCGCCTGTATGGCAACATTCTTCACGTTGCGTAGGTACTTCAAGCACTACTTTTTTAGAGTTTTCAACCAATTCTTCGCCCTTTAATTCCCAGCGAGCCAGTACGTGTTGTGTTTTTGCAGTATCTGCATAATACATATAAATCCAATGGTTTTTCTCGAAATTTGGGTCATGTACCAAGCCCATCAAGCCTTCTTCGGCTTCTCGCTTTTGTCCTTTGGCGTTAGTATATTTTGTATTGACGGGAATGGTTGCGAGGGTTTTGATAGCGCCCGTATTGGGATCATATTGTTTCAAAGCACCTTTACGTTCGATAAACAAAACTCGTCCGTCTTTCAACAAAGTCATTTCCAACGGTTCGTCCAATTTATCACCTAAAATAACCTTCGTAAAACGGTTTTCTTCGGGAGCATTTTGAGCTAAAAGATTGGAATTATTCTTTGTTAAAAAGAAGAGAAGACAGATTATGGATAAATAAAACTTAAAATGGTAAGTTTTGTAATTTGGCGAATTCACTTTCATAATTATACGTTTTTTTATGTTAAAAGTACGAAAAATACTAAAATATCCTTGTAAAAATAGTTTATATTCGACAGTCAGGGATTTTTTTTCGATTGTTAGGCATTTTTAAAGGATTCTTAGGTTTACAGTATTACCCGAAATTCTCTTCGTAAAATTTTGAGCTAAACTTAGTTTGACGAGGGGATACAAATACTTAGTGCGTGTCTGTCACCTTAAAGTGTTACCTTTGTGACAAATATTTACCAATAATTTTATGACATTTCAATCGCTTGGCTTATCAGAATCAATCTTAAAAGCTGTTACTGAACAGCAATATACGGAGCCATATCCCATCCAAATTCAAGCGATTCCTGCTATTTTGGAAGGTCAAAGTGTCTTGGGAATTGCACAAACAGGTTCTGGAAAAACTGCCAGTTTTGTCTTGCCAATCTTAGAGTTATTTCAACATAAAAAAACGACCAGAAACCTGCATTTAAAGGTTTTGATTCTCGTTCCAACTCGTGAATTGGCCGTTCAGATTGGGGAAGTTATTGCGGGATTTAGCAAATATTTAACCATTCCAGTCAAGCATAATGCGGTGTTTGGGGGCGTTACGCTCAACCAGCAAATGATGACCTTGAAAAATACCGAAATCTTGGTGGCTACGCCTGGGCGTTTATTGGAATTGGTGTCAACGCAATCGGTAAATCTGGCTAAAATTGAAGTATTAGTCTTGGACGAAGCCGACAAAATGTTGGATTTAAATTTTCAAGAAGAAGTCAACCAACTTTTTGCGTTGTTGCCCGCCAAACGTCAAAATATTCTATTTTCTGCCACTTTAGATACGGAAAGTAAACTCATTCAGGAAGTGCTTTTGTGTAATCCTGTCCGAATTGAAGTAGAAGCGGAGGCAAAAAATACGGATTTAATCAAGCAATCTGCCTACAGAGTTTCACCCGAAAAGAAAGGGCCTTTATTGCGTTATTTGATTAAAAATAAAGAAATGAAGCAGGTTTTAGTTTTCGTTTCTTCGGTCAGAACGGCCGATAATTTAACCGATAAATTACAGAAAAATGGCATTGAAGCGATGGCAATTCATAGTAAGAAAAGCCAAAGTGCCAGAACGGAAGCCTTAAATCGTTTCAAAAAAGGGAAAACCAACGTTTTGGTCGCCACTGATTTAGCTTCGAGAGGAATTGATATTCAGTTTTTGCCCTTTGTGGTAAATTACGAATTGCCCCGTTCGCCTAAAGATTACGTCCATCGTATCGGGCGTACAGGACGAGCAGAAGCATCGGGCGAAGCCATTTCATTAATCATTCCAGAAGAAGAACATCATTTTAAAATTATTCAGAAAAAGATGGGTAAACCAATACAAATGATTGACTCTGAAGGATTTTTGTTATCAGGAATGTAAGCAGTGTGGGATAGTGTAGAATTTATTGCTCACAAATCAAAATTAAATATATTTCTTACGACCGTATTATTTTTTGATAGCTGTCTTCAAATTGATATTTTGAACATACTAAAAAAATAATACCCATGAATATTAAACGAGTTTTCGGAACACTATTAACCTTATTAGTCATCGTAGCATTAGTATATGCGGGCATAATATTCATGGATAAATCAGGGGGAAAAACCGACATCAAAACGATACTTTTATGTAGTGTTTTGGGCTCTTTGTTTTTCTTTTCGGGCATTAGATTAGTTTCTGGCATTAGAGATGAAGCATAAACTATTACCTTTCTAAGCAACGTAAAGAGCTTTTTTCTGAATAAAAACTGGCTCTTGATGCGGTTGAATCACTAAAACATCAATTGGACCTCCAACCGTTTTTTCTTTTTGTTGAAAACGCATGGTGTCAATCGTTGTTTTGACGGCATAAACTCCGAAATCAACCGCATCTTGCAAAGTCATAAAATTCCATGGAATAGCATTATCGGCCAATTCCGTCCATTCATCGCCTCGCTGCATTTTGACGGTCAAAAGTATGCGAGAAAGCACTTCAATTTCTCCGCCCCAATTTGCCCCATTAATAATACTTTCATTCTCAAAATTTGACCTTCTATAACTCTTTTCGGCAAGGGCGATGGAGTAAGTATGTGGTACTGAAATACTGTTTTCCATTTTATAACCTACTAAATAAAAATGGGTTACGGGGTAATTAAACTTTACTCCAAAGAACATAATTAATCGTCCTGGAATTTCGTCGATGGTGGTATTTTCATCAATATTTTCTTGGACGAATTGATTAATAAATCCACATATATTGACTTGATTGACATATACTTCCCCAAAAATACCAAGTCCAAATTTATTGGCTAATGAAAATATTTTTGTGTAAGAATCAGACGTTGTGATTGAATTATGTTGGTCGCCCGTTTGGGTTTTGTCCGTCCAATTTAAGGTAAGTCGGCTATCGCCAGCCAATACAATTCCTTCTGGAACGTAAACCGTGATGATTAATGACATGGTTGGGGGTTGTTAGTGGTTATGGAAATTGCGTATTTATTTTCCCTCAATCCACAATCGCTTGATAAACCAAATTCTCGAATTTATCATACAATTCTTTTTGGTGCGTACTTGGATAAATTTGGGTCATTAATACGGCTATCACTTGTTCTTTTGGGTCAATCCAGAAGACTGTGTTATAAAGTCCGCCCCATCCCAAACGCCCAATTGAACCCAATTTATGATAAGAACTCTGTTGCACCTCAACTGAAAATCCTAAGCCAAATTTTGTACCGGCGGTATTGATGGCAAGGTCGCCAATTTGATTATTGCTCATGGCTTCAATGCTTTTTCTACCCAAAATTCGAGTGCCATTTAGCGTGCCTCCATTCAAAATCATCTGCATAAATTTCATATAATCAGCGGCTGTTCCAGATAAACCACTACCCCCCGAAAAGTATGCTTTAGCCCCACGAGTAGGGAAATACAGATTTTTTGCTTGAGGAAAAGGCATCGCATTCAACAAGTTTCCGTTGATTTCGGTATAAACACTCACCACACGATTTTCTTCGCTTTCGGGTCTAAAAAAGTGCGTATCTTTCATGTCCAAAGGCTTCAAAATACGTTCTTCACAAAAATCTGAAAGGGTTTTTCCCGATATGATTTCTACCAAATATCCCGCCACGTCAATTCCTAAACCATACGTCCATTTTGTGCCAGGAGCGTGCAGTAGGGGCTGTTTTGCCAATATTTTCATTTTATCGCCAATGGTGGCACTTTCCATATTTGCTCCATCAGGAATTTTAGCTTTGCCATAAATTACGCCCGAAATTTTTGTATTCGTAAAACCATAACCAATACCAGAAGTATGCGAGAGTAACTGTCGAATGGTGATTTCGGAAGGTGAAGGTTCGGAAGTAAAAGTGGAATCTTTGGCGTTTACTTCTTTCAAAACCACTGGACTTTTGAACTCAGGAATGTATTTAGAAATGGGGTCTTCCAAAGTACATTTTCCTTCTTCCAACAAAATCATAATAGCAGTCGTTACGATGGGTTTAGTCATGGATGCTAACCTAAAAATATCATCCACTTTCATATCTTGTTTATTGATGCCACTCGTGCCAAGATGCGTTGAATAAACGATTTTTCCTTTACGAGCCACCATCGCAACCGCTCCAGGAATCCATTTTTTATCCAAATGGTCTTGCAAATGAGCATCAATACGTTTGAGCCGGTCGGTAGAAATTCCTACACTTTCGGGACTTGCAACAGTCAAATCATTGACCGTTTTTTGAGCGAATAAATTAAAACTTACAAAAAGTAAAAAGCCTACAATAAATCTATTTTTCATGTCTGAATGTTTAAGTTTTATTTTTTCTTGAAGGTAGGAATTTTTTGTGAGAAAATGGATTGGAATATTTTTGGAGGTTTTTTGGGATGTTGTTTGGGTAACAGTAGATAATGATAAGTATTATTTAATTGCTAATATTTTTGCCTTTTTCTGGTATTTACAAACAAAAAAAACATCCCGAAAATTTTAAACTTTCGGGATGTTAATAGTTTACCACTTCCGCTTATAAGTAGTATAATCCTTCCTCGGACCTTCCTTCTTTTTTGGATTTGGGTTTACGTCTCCTAATAATTGTTGGGCTAAATCTGGTCTTTTTAGTTTTGTCAAACGCTCTCTAATCCAGCTTTTGAATTCATTTTTATACCAAAAGAAATAATTATTTTGATTCTGTTTTTCTTCCTTGGTTTTTGCCGTATGTACGGGTTGTAAGGTGTATGGATGCACACCCGTGTAGTAGATCACCTCCGCAACCGTCATGGGTGTGGGCGTAAAATCCTGAACTTGCTCTAATCTGAACCCTAAATCTTTGGTTTCTGCCGCCAAATTTGCCATATCTTGCTCCTCACAACCAGGGTGCGAACTGATAAAATACGGAATCAAAGGTTGGTTCAATCCGTGCTTTTCTTGAATTTTATCGTACTTCTCCTTGAATTTTCTAAAATACTTAAATCCCGGTTTACGCATGATTTTCAACGTAGCATCGGAAGTATGTTCGGGGGCAACTTTCAATCTTCCCGATACGTGACGGGTAACCAATTGCTCCATGTATTCATCGTGATTCCCGTCTTGGTTATTCTTGTTGAAATCGTCCACCAAAAGGTCATATCTAACGCCAGAACCCACAAATGCCTTTTTTATTTCTGGTAAAGCATCTACTTTTCGGTAAATATTGGTCAAAGGCTTATGCGAAGTATCCAAATTTGAACATATCACCGGATTAATACAACTCGGTGCTTGACATCTTGCACAGATAGATTCGTCCTTGCCTTTCATGCGGTACATATTGGCAGAAGGACCACCCAAATCGGAAATATATCCCTTAAATTCAGGGTGTTCCGTGATTTGTTTGACCTCCTTCATGATTGATTCTTCGGAGCGAGAAGCCACAAATTTGCCTTGGTGAGCCGAAATCGTGCAGAAGCTACAACCGCCAAAACAGCCTCGGTGCATATTGACCGAAAACTTAATCATTTCGTAGGCAGGAATCGGTCCACGATTTTTGTATTTTGGGTGGGGCATTCGAGTATAAGGCAAATCAAATGATTTATCCATTTCCTCTTCGTCCATCGTTTTGAAGGGCGGATTGATAACTAATGTTTTATCACCCACTTTTTGCAAAATCCTGTTAGCTTGCCACTTATTCGATTCCACCTCCACAATCTTGAAATTTGCCGCATATTTCATTTTATCGTTTAGACAAACATCGTGACTCGACAACTCAACGGTTTCCCAAGTTTCATGGGCTGAAACGGGTTTTTCATCCAAATAAGCAATCTGATTTACGTTTCTAACTTCATTCAAAGGCACGCCACTTTTTACCAATCTCAAAATGTCTCGCAAGGGTTGTTCGCCCATGCCATACACGAGCATATCCGCCCCCGAATCTTCCAAAATGGTAGGCATTAATTGGTCTTTCCAATAGTCGTAATGAGTCACACGGCGTAATGAAGCCTCAATTCCACCTAAGAGGACGGGAACATCGGGATAAATTTCTTTCAGAATTTTGGTATAAACCGTTGAGGCATAATCGGGTCTGAAACCTGCTTCACCGCCTGGCGTATAACTATCGTTTGAACGCAATCTTTTATTGGCGGTATAATGATTCACCATCGAATCCATACAACCAGCCGTTACGCCAAAAAAGTATTTGGGTTTACCCATTTTCTTGAAATCACGAAGGTCGTCACGCCAGTTGGGTTGTGGAATAATTCCGACCCTAAAGCCCTCACTTTCAATGATTCGCCCAATTACCGCCGTACCAAAAGAAGGGTGATCCACGTAGGCATCTCCCGAAATCAGTATGACATCTAATTGTTCCCAGCCCCGCTGTTCAACTTCTTTCTTGGTAATTGGTAACCAACTCGTAATTGGTCTTTCTCTAACTGTAATCATATTTTTGTAGCTTATAGCCGTTGGCGATTAGCTTTGGGCTTTAGATAAGCAATTTTATTAGTACAAAATTAACAGATGTAAAGGGTTGATTTTTACTATCTTGAAAATATATGTAGGAGAATAACGCTTTGCAACGATGGTTTGTTCAGTTTGTAAAATGTACTAACTTATGTCTTTCATTATTTACCGTTAATCTGAAAACGTCTGGTCTTGAATAATGCCCTGATGGGTCAAAATTCTGCCTTTCCTTTCTTACTTCATTCAAATCAATGGTGGTAGTTACCACAATTTCTTGCTCAATAATTGGCTCAATAATCCAAGTACCATCTGGTGCAGCTAAACAAGAACCACCATTACTAAGAAATTCTGAAGCATTTTGCTTAATTAATTCATGATGAGGGATGTCATTGCCAACATCAGTTTTTCGCATCAAACCAGAGACGGATATTACATACATACGGTTTTCGAGGGCAATATGGCGGGTTAAATCAATGGTATTTCGGACGTTGCCAGGCCAAACCGCTACATGAAGGTTTTCACCTTGTGCGTACAAAGTAGTGCGGGCAAGAGGCATCCAATTCTCCCAACAATTCAATCCTCCAACGGTGAAACCTTCTAAGGAATGTACTTTCAAGCCATTCCCATCGCCAATGCTCCAAGCCAATCTTTCTTCGTAAGTAGGCATCAGTTTTCGATGTATGGATTGGATGATACCTTCAGAATCAATATAAACTAAACTGCAATAAATACTGTGTCCACCACGGTCAGATGCCCTTTCGGCACAGCCCAAATAAACGGCAATTTTCAAGTGTTTTGCCAAAGCACAGATACTCATTAAATCCCCCTGTTCAACACAAACTGCTTCCTTTAAATAATGAGCAAATATTTCTTTTTGTGTCGTGTCATTGAATCTTGACGCTTCGGTCGAATCTAACCAGAAAGGGTATCCTGGCAATAAAGTTTCTCCGAAACACACTAAATTAGCTTTTTGAAAAGAGGCTTCTTGAATGGCAGATTTGACTTTCTCAATAGTTTGTTTTTTGTTCAGCCAAACAGGAGCTATTTGAGCAAGGGCAACGTTTAAGGTCTCTTTCATTTGGGCGTTTTTTGTGATTTCTTGTTTTACTTTAAAGCATTAAATATACCTAATTCATCATCGAAATTAACATAAATTTAGCATAGATTTTAATCAATTGGAAATAGATACAATCTTTAAATCTATGTTGATAAACTTTCTTCAACTCATGATAAGTACTTAACTTAATGTCAAAAAAAATATGTAAATTTTGAAATTATTAACTCAAAATAAACTCAACAACTATGAAAAATCTTTGCATTTTATTAATTTTTATTTCTTTTACCATTCAAGCAAAACCCGTCCGTGTGGGTATTGCAGGAATGACTCATGCTCACGTAGGGCAAGTTTTTGATTGCATCGGCAAACAGGAAGACGTTGAAATCGTGGGTTTTGCCGAACCTAATAAAGTGTTAGCCATGCGATTATTGAAAGAACATAAGCTACCCGAATCGCTTTGGTTTGCTACCTTGGATGAACTCATCGCCAAGACAAAACCAGAAGCAGTTTGTGCTTTCAATTCAATTTTTGAACATTTGGAAGTGGTGAAAACTTGCGCTCCAAAAGGCATTCATGTGATGGTTGAAAAACCATTAGCCGTCAATAATGACCATTTGAATCAAATGAAAGCTTTGGTAAAAAAGCATAATATCCAATTATTAACCAATTTTGAAACCACTTGGTATTCCTCGCACGCAAAGGCTTGGGAGCTGGTGAAAACTGAGAAAAGTTTAGGTACCATTCGGAAAGTAGTGATTATGGACGGACACCGTGGACCGATTGAAATTGGCTGTAAACCAGAATTTACGGATTGGCTAACCGACCCGATTCAAAATGGTGGAGGTGCTTTGGTTGATTTTGGGTGTTACGGTGCCGACATTATGACTTGGCTCATGGACGGACAAAAACCAATTTCTGTTACCGCCGTTACCCAACAATTGAAACCGGAAATCTATCCAAAAGTGGACGATGAAGCCAGTATTATTCTGACCTATCCAACGTGCCAAGCCATCATTCAAGCTTCTTGGAATTGGCCTTTTGATAGAAAAGACACCGAAATATACGGAACGAAAGGCATTCTGATTGCCAATAAAGAAAATAAAATGAAACACGTCATTGGCGATAGATTTGGCAAAGAAACAATGATTGATTTAGCACCTCTACCTCACGAAAGAGCCAATGTTTTTGCTTATTTAGCAGCGGTGGTTACGGGTAAAATAAATCCCGAAAAAGACCTTTCTTCTTTGCCAGTGAATGAAATTGTGGTAGAAATTTTGTCGGCAGCCAAAGAATCTGCCAAAAGTGGAAAGACGATTTATTTGAAGTGAAACATTTAGAGAACGCAGGCTGGGTTCCAAACCCAGCCTGCGTTAAGTTAGCAAATTAATGGCAGTTTTAAGAAAAATAATTTTGCGTCTTTGCTTCTTTGCAGTAATAATAAAACAAAATCCCCTAATTTTACACCCCAAAATCATCAACAAAATTCATGCAAAAATTCCTTCCTTTATTCCCGCTAAACTTAGTTGCTTTCCCCTTGGAAGACCTCAATCTTCACATTTTTGAACAACGTTATCGAGATTTGATTAATGAGTGTTTGGACGAAGGGAAAACCTTCGGCGTTCCTGTTTTTTTGGACGGGAAAATGCCCGGTTTTGGAACGGAAGTAAAAATCATAAAACTCTCCAAAAAATACGATGACGGACGGATGGATATTCGTACCCAAGGTATAAGAGCATTCAGAATCTTAGATTTTCAGAATCCTGTGGAGATGAAATTATATGCGGGTGGTCTGGTAGAATTATTACCCGAACCAGAAATTAGTCCGTCTGTAATGATTGGATTGACCCAAAGAGTAGCCACCCTTTATGAATATTTAGGCGAAGAAAACACCTTCGACCCCGATAAACCACAGCCTTATTCTTACCAAATTGCCCATAAAATTGGTTTATCGCAAGAACAAGAATATAGTTTACTAAAAATGCCAACGGAAGCCGAACGGCAAGGTTTTTTGATTCAACATTTAGAAAGAATTATTCCCATTTTGCAAGAAGTAGAAAAGACCAAAGAACGCATAAAGTTGAACGGACATTTTAAAAATCTTGACCCTTTAAGTTTTTAGAAAATACAAAAATGAAGGAAATTAGAGCCATTATTGATACTTACAATTCAATTAATAAACAAAAAACAAGGGCAGCTTTGGCAACGGTTGTACGAGTAGAAGGCTCGTCGTATCGACGCACTGGCGCAAGGATGTTGGTGATGGATGACGGTCTCTGGGTGGGCGGTATCAGTGGCGGTTGTTTGGAAGGTGATGCTTTGAAAAGAGCCAGATTTGCCATTGCCCGTTCAGAATCTACCTTAATTACTTACGATACAACCGAAGATGATGAGCACCAAATCGGGGTAGGATTGGGTTGTAATGGCATTATTGATGTACTTTTCACGCCATTAGATTACGAAAACAACAAAAATCCTGTCGAAATGCTAAAGTCTTGCATGAAATCGAGGCGAAAAACACACGTCTTGGTCACAATTACGGGCTTGAAAAATATTCGTTTTGATAACCTAAAATCAGGCGATGTAATTGAATACGATGGACTGGAAAGTTTGCATAATATTCAAGATGAAAAATTGAAATTGAGCGTAAACCAAGCCATTGAAAATCAGATAATTATTGGGAAATCTGCTCCCATAAAATTAGCCGTTGAACAGGCAGGGAAAATGGAGATTTTTATTGAAATTTTACCTCCCGAAATTCACTTGGTTTTGATGGGAAACCAATACGACGTTTACCCACTTACGAGATTGGTGAAAGAAATGGGCTGGCGAGTGACTATCGTGGCAAATCCCTTGAAAGTAAACAGTAAAATCTCAAGCATTGCCGATGAGATTGTCCTTCCCGAAAATTTTACGGATATCCTTTTTGACAGTCATACAGCCATCGTATTGATGTCGCACGATTATAAAACGGATAAATACAATCTGCCCAAAGCCTTAAAAACTGACTCGCCTTTCATTGGAATGTTGGGACCTAAAGTTCGTTCGGAGAAAATTTTTATAGAATTAGCCAACGAAGGACTTCCAATTTCGGAAAATAATTTCGAGCGAATTCATGCGCCCGTTGGTTTGGATATTGGAGCGGTTTCGCCCGAAGAAATTGCCCTTTCACTTATCGCTGAAGTGAGAGCCTCCTTTTCAAAACGTGAAGGCAATTTTTTAAGACTTCGTCAAAGTACAATTCACGAGAGAGATAATAGTATTTCTCTACCTTAATTTTAATTATCAATTTTCAACTTCCCGAAAGTTTAACCCACAATGGAATTGTTTCGGGAAGTTCTAATTCTGATAAATCATGTTATTCTCTCTATAAATCTGTTAAATCCCTATTCCACTGTGACCTATTAAGGTATTTTAAAAAGTTTTTAGCCGTATCGTACGTTTGTTTATTTATCCAAGTCTGTGGTGAAGTCATCGAATCAATCCCAATGATTGGCATCGGGCGTTTTCCAAGGTTCTTGAAGATTTACCGTTTGGGAGAGTTTCGTTATTTTTTTGATAGCTCCATCCAAACTTAATAACGACGGAATTGGCAAGAGTGGAATTAATCCTTTGTAGTTTTTAATCTTTCCATTGATCATCAATATACTTTTTCCTTCATCGTAAGTTGGGAAATTTTACAAGCCAAATTCACGAATTAATTCATAGATTTTATCCTGCGTAAGGCCCACCCCAAGTGCCACCCATATCTAAATAAAATCCGTCAAATTGTTGTGGATGCACTCTTCCTCCGATTCTTTCACGAGCTTCAAGTAGCTTTACAGTTTTGCCTGCTTTTAACTAATTGATGAATAGGCGTTAATCCTGCATATCCGCCATCGACAATAATCTAATCAAAATCTTTTGCCATCTTTTAGCAATATTTAATGAAATAGTTTAAATTTATACTGAAAATAGTTGAAACTAATTCAGGATCAAAATGGCATTAAGTATCATCTAAGTATTGATAAATTTGTGTAGCTTTGTCTATAAACTAAATAGAATAGCCAAACGTACAATTAATTTTTGGATAATATTTTTCTAAAAAATATCAACACTGAATTATGATTTCTAAAAAAGCAAAATATGCCCTAAAAGCCCTAAAAGTATTGGCTCGTGGGTATGAAAAAGGTCCATTATTAATTTCAAATATTGCTGAAACCGAAAACATTCCTAAGAAATTCTTGGAAGCAATACTGCTCGAATTACGTAATCACGGAATTCTGCAAAGTCAAAAAGGAAAGGGTGGGGGATATTATTTAAGAATTCCACCCGAACAAGTAACATTTGCTAAGATTATTCGCATTGTAGATGGGCCAATTGCCCCAACCTTGTGCGTTTCACTCCACTTTTACGGAAAGTGTGATGATTGTGCCAATGAAGAAACTTGTTCACTTCGTAATGTAATGGAACAATGGAGAGATGCCAATTTGGTAGTATTAGAACAAAAAACATTAATGGATTTAATTTAAAAATTTCGGTAAAGGCTCCACTCCAACACAAGCCTTGCTTGAACAATCCTCCAGAAATTATGAAATAGTTAAATAATTAGTGTAGTCAGTTATTTAACTATTTCATTTACTTAACTTTGATAAAATCTAAACAAAATACAACATTTCCCTTTTATTTTACAATAATTAATTATTCATCTTTCTTGCGATGAAGTTTTAAACATTTACGAACCAATATAATAATAAGCTTTAATTAACCATTAATTAGTATTTATTAGCATATCATTCTTTTAAAACAATCAACCCTTTATCTCCATTCTCCAATGAAAAATTTTTACTCAATTCCTATCAGGAATAGTTTCTTCTTACTCTTTTTCCTGATTTGTTCGGCAACTGCCTTCTCACAAAAAAAAGTCTCTGGCAAAATTACTGATGGAGACAACAGTTCATCACTTCCTGGAGCAACTGTGCAAGTAAAAGGCACAAACCGAGGTGTAACTGCCAATTCTGATGGTGCTTATTCGATAGAAGTACCTGCCAATGCAACGCTCATTTTCTCATCACTTGGTTATACTGCCAAAGAAGTTGCCGTCGGCAACCAATCAACTATCAATATTTCTTTAGCCCAAGATACCAAAGCACTTTCTGAAATTGTGGTAACTGGTTATGGCTCTCAACGCAAGAAAGACATTACGGGTGCCGTTACGGTAGTTAGTGCCAAAGAACTTACGGCTTTGCCTGCTGCCAGTGTAACGCAAATGTTACAAGGCCGTGCGGCAGGGGTAACAGTTGGAAATGACAATTCTCCTGGCGGTGGAACGATGGTTCGTATTCGTGGATTTGGGTCAATCAACAACAATAGCCCACTTTACGTGATTGATGGAGTACCTACACAAGGAACGCTTAATCAAATAAATCCCAATGATATTGAGTCGATGCAAGTGTTGAAAGATGCTTCTGCAGCTTCAATTTATGGCGCAAGGGCCGCTAATGGTGTTGTGATTATTACCACCAAAAGAGGTGGATCGGGTGAGGCAAAAATCACTTTTGATGCCTATACAGGTACACAACAAGTGGGCAAAACCTTAGATTTATTAAATACCAGAGAATTAGGTCAGTTTTATTATGAATCTGAAATTGGTGCTGGTAAAACGCCTGGTACTTCGCCATCGGCACAATACAGGTTCTCACCAACGGGCGAGCAAACTGTTGCTGATTACATTTATCCAAACGTTTATGGGGCGCTTCCTTCAAATTATACTTATACAAATGACATTACTGACCCTAAGTTGGGTGTAACGGCTTTTAACATTACGAAGGCTAATAAAGAAGGTACAGACTGGCAACACGAAATTTTTGGACCCGCCAAAATTTCAAATTTCCAATTAGGAGCAACAGGAGGTACAAAAACAGGAAAATATGCCATTTCTGGAAGTTATTTCAATCAAGAAGGCATCTTGAAATATACCAGCTACAAGCGCTATTCCGTAAGAGCTAATACCGAATTCACAAGAGGGAGATTGACTTTTGGGGAAAACTTCACAGTATCTTACGATGAAAGAGTAGGTGTTCCTGCCGGAAATAATAATGAGAGTAATCCAATTATGTTTGCCATCAGAATCCAACCCATTATCCCCGTTTTTGATATTACCGGTGGCCCTACGGGTTTAGGTGGCGTCAATACTTCTAACTTAAATGGTTTTGCAGGAAGTCGAGGTTCTAACCTTGGAAATGCTCCAAATCCATTGGCGAGGCAGTGGCGTGAGAAAGACAATGTAACTTATGCAACACATATCTTCGGAAATGTCTTTACAGAATTGGCACTTATTCCTGATTTGAAATTCAGAACCAGTCTTGGAATAGAATATAATAACTACAATCTTTCGGCGTATTTTAACCGTGATATCGAAGCGGCAGAGCCTCGTAATGCCAATAGTTTAACAGTTTCTAACAGTTATGACAAGGCAATCACTTGGTACAATACTTTAAATTACAGCAAAAAATTGGGCGATCATAGCTTCAATTTCTTGCTTGGTACAGAGTCGGTTTATACTTACGCCTTCGGTTTTAATGCTGCCCGAAGCAACTATGCTTTTGATGATTTATCGTATCGTTACTTGAATCTTGGCGCAGCAGCGGGTTTGGCAAATGCAGGAGCAGGCCCAACAATTAGTGCTTTATTTTCGCAATTTGGCAAAGTCAATTATTCTTATAAAGACTTTTTATTGGCTGATTTCACCCTTAGACGTGACCGCTCGTCACGAGTAAATGGTATTGGAATATTCCCGGCTTTTTCACTCGGTTTCAGAATGACAGAATTGGACTTCATGAAAAAACTAACTTTCATGGATGATATGAAAATTAGACTTGGTTGGGGTAAAACTGGAAACCAGTTGATTCCTAATGTTTATAATGGCTATACACTCTACTCGCCAGATCCGCTCAATAATGCGTATGACATCAACGGGACCGGAAATTCAATTGCCAATGGTTTTGACTTAACGCAATTTGGAAATCCAAATGGGAAATGGGAAACCAATACCTCAACAAATATTGGTCTTGATATGACGATGTTAAAAAGCAAATTAGAGGTTATTTTGGACGTTTACGACCGTACTACTTCGGATATGCTTACACAAGTACCCATTCCAAAGACGGCAGGAACAGGTTCAATTCCTTACGTGAATATTGGAGAAGTAAATAACAAAGGACTTGATTTGAATGTTACTTTCAGAGATAAAATTGGCGATTTCAGATATACCTTAAGCGGAATGTTTAGTACCTATAAAAATAGAGTTATTAAACTTAATGATGACCCAAATGCTACTGTTTTTGGCTTTTCAACTCGTCTGCCAGCGATTTCAGTTACCAAGGCGGGTTTACCAATTGCCAGTTTCTACGGTTATATTGTTGATGGTGTAATCAAAGATGATGCAGAAGCAGCTGCCGCTCCTAAATTTGGCACATACACACGTGCAGGAACTTTCAAATTCAGAGATGTTAATGGTGATGGTGTAATCACAGCCGCCGATAAAACCATTATTGGTAATCCTCACCCTGATTTTACGTACGGTTTTAACCTTAATTTTGGGTATAAAGCTTTTGATTTAACGGTATTTATTCAAGGTTCGCAAGGAAATCAGATTTTCAATTATTTGAAATACTGGACAGATTTCAATACTTTCCAAGGCAATCGTTCAAAAGATATGTTATATAATTCTTGGAAAAAACCTGGTGATGATGCGTTGTTGCCACGTTTGAATTCACAAGATGGAACAAGTCAGCAAATCTCATCTTATTTTGTGGAAGATGGTTCTTATACTCGTATCAAAAATATCCAATTGACCTATAACTTTCCGGCTTCGATTTTATCAAAAATCAAGTTAAGCTCGGCTCAAATTTATATTCAAGGACAAAACCTTTTCACTTTCACCAAGTATAAAGGCTTAGATCCAGACATCAATTTGAGATCATCAGGAACCGACAATCAGGATATTCACATGGGTATTGACGAAGGAGCTTTTCCGGTAGCAAAATCATATAACGTAGGTCTTAGATTAGGTTTTTAAATAGGGGTTCGCTTGGAGGTGAGGTATTTGTTTACTTAACCCATTGCTTATCAATATTTTAAAATACATTAAATCATTTTTTATAATTTTGAATAAAATGAAAAAAATACTAATTATAGCATTAGTCGGAATTACGTTTTCTTGTTCAGATTCGTTTTTCGACATACAGCCACAGGGTGCTGCATCCTTGGTTTCATTAAGTAATAAAAATGGCGTAAATGCACTCCTAATCGGTGCGTACTCATTAATGGATGGTGTGGGCGCTGGTAACACAGGTCGCCAATCAACCATCTCAAACTATGTTTTTGGTGGAATTACCAGTGGTGATGCCGTGAAAGGAACCGACATCGGTGACCAACCCGAACAAGAATATATTGAGCAATATAACTGGCTTTCGGACAATACTTATTTCTTAGGCAAATGGCAACATTCTTACGATGGCGTATCTCGTTGTAACGAAGCAATTTTACTATCTCAAAATCCAGATGTAAAAGACATGACCGATGCTGAAAAAAACCAAGTGGTAGCAGAAGCAAGATTTTTGAGAGGACATTACCATTTTGAAGCCAAGAAAATGTGGAATATGGTGCCTTATATTGACGAAAAAATATATGTTGCTGCCGACCCAAATTCAACAAAAATCCCGAATGATAAAGATATCTGGGCGAATATTGAGGCCGATTTCACCTTTGCCGCAGCTAATCTTCCTGCCGTACAATCACAAAAAGGAAGAGCATCGCAATGGGCAGCCAAAACGTATTTAGCTAAAGCATTAATTTTCCAAAAGAAATATGCTGCTGCTAAAACTCTGTTAGAAGATGTTTTGAAAAATTCGGGTAAAAAATTAGTTGCTAATTATCACGAAAATTATAGAAATATTACCAATAATAACTCAGAATCAATTTTTGAAGTAGAATTTTCGGTTAACGATGGTACCAATGGAAATAATGGGAATGCAGGGGATAATCTAAATTGGCCTTATTCAGCCAATGCCCCAGGAAGAGGCTGTTGCGGATTTTATTTACCTTCTCAGAACTTGGTGAATGCTTTTAAAACGGATGCTGACGGTTTACCAATGATTGGCACTTCGCCCGATGGAACAGCAGATACTTACAACCAAGTGGATGTATCAAACGATCAAGGTTTGAAATCTAACCAAGCTTTTACACTCTTGAAAACGGCTCCCGTTGACCCAAGATTAGACTGGACTGTTGGACGTAGAGGGGTAAACTTTTTGGATTGGGGCCCAATGCCTGGATATGATTGGATACGTAATCAAAATTATTCAGGACCTTACGTGGGTAAAAAATGGATGTATTATTTAGCCGATGAAGGAAGTTCAACTCATTCAACTTCGAGAAGAAACGTAAACAATAATTACCGATTGTTGAAATTATCATCCGTAATTTTATGGTTGGCTGAATGTGAAGCTGAGTTAGGCAATTTACAAGCTGCTGAAGGTTACGTGAATCAAATTCGTACTCGTGCCAAAAATGGTTCGGTTCAAGATGCCTCGATTGCTTACGTGGTCAATCCGTATCCAACAGGCACATTTACTGCCAAAGGTACCGACTTTGCACGTAACGCTATTCGCATGGAAAACCGTTTAGAATTTGCCATGGAAGGACATCGTTTCTTCGACTTGGTACGTTGGGGAATTGCTGAAAAGTATTTGAATAAATATATCAAAGAAGAATCAGTGGACGGTAAAGATGCCACCGGCAGAACTTATAATAAACGTGGTTATTTAGTTGGAAAAACCTTTAATGCTAAAAACAACTATTTCCCATTGCCAAATGATGAAATCTTGAATAGCCAGAAAGGTGGACAAGCTACTTTGAAGCAAAATCCAGGATATTGATTTTTTGATTTTTTTAAAGCCTCTCAAATTAAATTTGAGAGGCTTTTTTTTGCTATATTTTCTAAATTGGATATTTACGTGATTCTCAAAATACTATCACTTTCTTTTAATTCGTTTAAATACCGAATTCTTTAAGTCTAATATCTAAAAAATACTTGACTTAATTCACTAAAAATCAGACGATTAATAAAATATTCAAACCAAAATCAATGTTTTTTCTCTCATCCAAAGCAACCTTTCACCAAAAATCGTGTATATATTATTAAATTCCCTTAATTATACCCTCAATTAGAATGAATACTGAAAATCAAGCAGAAAAAATTAATCGTCTCGAATTCCTTAAAAAAATGGGGCTTACAGGCGCAAGTCTTATGGCCGTGTATTGTGGGATAACAATGTCGTCTTGTAAAAACGAAGATGCTACTGCAGCACTCACAGGAGGAGTTGCCACCTACGATATGAACACTTCAACTTTCGCTAAGTTATTAACAAAAGGTGGGTATCACGTTGATTCGGCCAACAATATTGTTATTGCCAACACCAGCGATAACGGATACATAGCCGTAACATTAATCTGCACGCACGAACAACAAAGACAGGTTTATTACTCAAGCAATAAATTTGCGTGTTCTGCACACGGAGCAACTTTTGACAACAAAGGAAATGCGACCTCAGTAGCTTCCAGAGCACTAACAACTTATAAAGTAACCCAGACAAGTAATATTTTAACAGTGGCAATTTAATTATTTATAAAGCGAAGAAACCATCCTAATTATCATTATTGAAGATGCTTTTTAATATAAATAGTCTAATTCAAATAAATTAAAATTATGAAAAAACTTATCATAATAATTTTATGCACATGCACAATCCAAGCATTTTCACAAGATGATTTAATGAAAATGTTGGATAGTGAAACTAAAAACCAAACGGAATACACTTCAGCCACCTTCAAGGCCACCAAATTGATAAATGGGCAAACCATTGAAACAGTAGGTAAAAACCAATTAAATTTCTGGATTTCCCACCGCTTTGGCGCTATAAATACTGGATTTATCGAAAATTTTTTCGGATTGGATGAAGCCCGCATTAGACTTGGTTTGGAATATGGAATTACGAATCAACTTACTGTTGGATTAGGAAGAAGTTCACAGGAAAAAATGTATGATTTTTATGCGAAATATAAACTCCTTCGTCAGTCAAACATCATTCCAGTAACCATGACTTTATACGGAAGCAATGCCATTAGTACGGTGGCCACAGGTTCTACTTTAGAGTCTGGTACAATCATGAAATATAAAAATAACTTAGAGCGAATGACCTACACAGTACAGGTATTATTAGCAAGGAAATTTAGCGATAGAATCTCCCTTCAATTAATGCCTACTTTTATTCATTTCAATAAAGCTGAAACCACCGATACACCCAACGAAATGATTGCATTGGGCGTAGGCGGTAGGGTAAAATTGACAAAAAGATTAAGTATCACTGGCGAATATTATTATGCAGATTTTAACCGCCCTGCTTCAAGTGCCTACAATAATTCCTTAGCGATTGGCTTTGATATTGAAACAGGCGGCCACGTTTTCCAATTACATTTTACCAATTCAAGAGGCATGATTGAACGCCAATTCATCGCTCAAACGACCAAATCGTGGAGTGATGGAGGTATATTTTACGGATTTAACATTGCCAGAGGTTTTAGTTTAGATAAAAAAGCAAAACATTTGAACAAGTAAAATTAAGTATGCAGTAAATAAATCGTATCAATTGATAAAAAACATTAAGAAACTTCTTAATTTAAAAATTAATAAAATCATGAAAATTACCATTAAACTTTTGATAGTCAGTTTGTTAATATCAAGTAAATCATTCGGACAACTTTATGCGACTCAGTCTGGCGAAACAAATTTCTTTTCAGAAACTCCCGTGGAAAACATTTCTGGAACTAACAAAACAGTAGGAGCAATTTTAAATACGGCTACCAATGAAATTGCTGTTAGCATGAAAATGACTGCTTTTGATTTTCCCAACAAGTTAATGCAAGAACACTTCAACGAAAACTATATGGAGTCAGAAAAATTCCCAACGGGTATTTTCAAAGGAAAAATTGTAGAAGTAATAGATTATGCTAAAAACGGAACGTATGATGTAACTGCTAAGGGACAATTGACGCTTCATGGCGTAACACAAGCCCGTGATTTTAAAGGGAAATTAACGATAGATAATCAAAAAATTAATTTAGTTTGCGGTTTTGATGTAAAATTAACTGATCACAAAATTGAGGTTCCAAAATTAGTTTTTGCTAAAATTGCAGAAGTAATTTCGGTAAAATCTAACTATGCTTTCACGCCTTATACGAGAAAGTAAAATAATAAATACCATACCCGAAGCTAAATAGTAAAGCCATGATTTCAACGAATCATGGCTTTTTGTTTAAATTCTAAAACTAATTTGTGCTCAATTATAAAATCGTGTATTTTTATAACTACCTTTTGATAAAAAGGTATCCTTATTTTTATTTAATAAAATCTTAAATTTGTTCTATTATTTTTTTTAGGAAAATGTTTTTTAAAAGAAATTAATGTTGCTATTCAAAGATTTTTTTTTATTTTTACGTTATAATAAAACAAAGACCAAACCACTTCGGCAAGACATTTGTTTGTAAGTAATTGAATGTGAAATCAATACCACAATCTTTTCAACTAACAACGGTTTTGACCGCTATCGAAATCAATATGAGAAAGTTAAATCAATTTATGATTCTTCAATGGCTTATTTTTTTGCCTTTGATCCTTCCTTTGAGCATTGCTTCAGGAGCATTGCAAGGTATTAAACACGCATTTTTGGGTTTAGTTGATCAGATAAGAAACGACGTTGTGTCGCCTCTTATTCATGAAGATAATCAAGATTTTTTTGCTTGAAATCATCAGGATCAAGTTCTAAAAACTCTTCCCAAAACGCATTAGGCGGCACTGCTGCCTTACAAATGATGGGTTCTTTCTTTACGGGATGAATAAAATATAATCGTCTCGCATGAAGATTGATACTTGCATCCGCATTTGGCTTATCATATCCGTACTTCAAATCGCCACGAATAATACATCCCATCGTGGCGAGTTGAACACGGATTTGATGTGGTCTGCCCGTCAATGGTTCAATTTCCAATAAAAAGTGTTTATTGACTTCTCCCAACACTTTATAATATAACTCCGCTTTCTGCGAGCCTTTTACTTCCTCGTCATGTGCTGTGGTTACATTTTTTGATTCATCCTTCGTTAACCAATGTGTTAATTTGCCTTTCGGTTCTTTCGGTTTACGCTTTACAACTGCCCAATACGTTTTTTGAACCTCTCTTTTTCGAAACAGTTCCATCATTCTTTCCAAACCTTTCGAAGTTCTGGCAAAAATTACTAAACCACTTACAGGTCTATCCAAACGATGAACAGGATGAAGAAAAACATCGCCAGGTTTGTTATACTGCTTTTTGATATAATCCTTCACAGCATCCGTCAAAGTTCGGTCGCCCGTAGAATCTCCTTGAACCAAAATCCCAGCTCTTTTATTGACAACAATGATATGGTTGTCTTCATATACTACATGGAAATCTTTCATTTAATAGCTTTCTTTTTCACTCGGGAAATCAACCGATTTCACGTCTTTAACATATTGTGAGATTGCCTCGTTCATAATGCCGTCCAAATCGGCATATCTTCTGAGAAATCTCGGTTTGAACTCTTTATTTATACCTAACATATCATGAACAACCAAAATTTGTCCATCGGCATCTGGCCCAGCTCCGATACCAACGGTTGGGATATGTAGATTTTGAGAGACCTTTTTAGTAAGTTCAGAAGGAATTTTCTCCAAAACAATTCCAAATACGCCAATATCTTCTAACAACTTAGCGTCTTCCATGAGTTTATTAGCTTCTACGTCTTCCTTTGCTCTCACGGCATAAGTTCCAAATTTATAAATAGACTGTGGCGTAAGTCCCAAATGCCCCATCACAGGAATACCTGCACTCAAAACCCGTGTAATAGAATCTTTGATTTCAGCGCCTCCTTCCATTTTTACAGCGTGGCCACCCGACTCTTTCATAATTCTAATGGCAGACCTCAATGCCTCAGAAGAATTACCTTGATACGAACCAAATGGAATATCAACCACGACCAAAGCCCTTTTAACACCCTTCACCACCGATGTGGCATGATAAATCATTTGATCGAGTGTAATTGGGAGTGTAGTTTCATGCCCAGCCATCACATTTGAAGCAGAATCGCCAACGAGAATTAAGTCCACCCCAGCTGCATCCACTATACGAGCCATCGAATAATCATAGGCTGTCAAACAAGAAATCTTCTCTCCTCGATTCTTCATTTCTTGTAAAATATGGGTAGTAATACGCTTTATTTCAGTATGTACAGACATAATATGTATGGGTAAAAATTAACTTAATATTTTTTTAATGACAGAAGTAGGTTTTTGTTGATAAACCTTTACTTTTGAGTGTACGGTATTTGGATATTAATTACCTTACACTATATTTGCAAATATCGCAATAAACTAAACTTTACTACAAAATTAAGATTAATAGTGGGTAATAATGCTTAACATATTTGTATATCGTATTTTTTTCTAAAAAAAATAGGATTTTTCATTTATATCTTCTTGTTTTTTTAGAAAAAGCATTACTTTTACCCACTCGAATTGTTAGACTACTAAATAAGTCCGTCACAAAACCCTATCATTTTATCAAAATTAAACAAATATGAAACAGATTTTTTCAGGAAACAGTCTTTTTAAAAGACTCACTATGGGGCTACTGACCTGCCTTGCTGCCGGTCATATAGCATCAGCCCAAGTCCCGAATACTACTGGCACTAAACCTACTGTTGTTAGTTCTCTAACTGATAATGGAATTACAACAACGACCTATTCAAATGGGCAAGTAGTAAAAACAGTTGCTGATGGTTATTATCTTGACTCGGCTTTTTACAAGAATACTAACGTTTTACGTTCAACTAAACCAAGACAATATTGGAAAATTACGGATCGTGTTGGTATTGCCATTCCATTTTGTAAAGACGGTGAAGATAAATCATTATTCTTAACACCAGGAGGATACAATTCATTATCTGTAAATCATTTCTGGGGAATTGTTGGTTTAGGATTAACGGGGGGTTATCAAAACTTTAATGTTAGTGATGATTATAAAGGCGTTGATGGTCAAATTTCTAAGAATGCAAGAATTTTAGGAATCAGCCCAAGTGCTTTAAAATACGATACACAAGGAAATTACGAAGATTTCTATTTATTAGTTGGCCCAGCTTTAGCATTGCCAATCGGTAAAAAATTCAATATTGATATTGATTTGAAAGGTGGTTTATTCAACAGTTCAGCTGCCAGGTTTGGCGCTGTAACGGCTGGAGCTTTAGGAGCTGATCAATTGGTATTCCGTACATCACCTTCTGCTTCAAAAAATCAATTAGGGGGTTTATTGAGTGTTGATTTCCTTTATAATATTACTAAAAACTGGGCTATTGGTTTGAATGCTCAAGGATTCTTAACTTCAACACCTTATACAGTTACTGGTGGAGATGTTACTCCTGCTTCACTTAGAGTATTAACGAGAGAATATACTCGTAGTCATGGTGGTTGTAACTTCGGCTTAGCACTTTCTCATACATTCGGAGAGAAAACTGGTAATACCGTTTATTCATTATTACCTCCTCCTCCTGCTCCAGTAATTTGTGCAATACCAACATTACAAGGAGAAAATGGCATGATGTATGACAACGGTGCAACAACAATTCCTTCATTCCGTTGGAAAAGTACTTCTGCAACGCCAGAAAACGAAGAGTATATCTACAAGTTATATAAAGCTGATGGTTCTGGAACTCCAATCTATCAACAAACAACTAAGAATACTAACATAAGCTTACCAGCAAATGTTACTTTAGTGAATAGTGATGAGTGTAGTTTCTATTATTACACAGTTCAGTCGAGTGTTGAAGGAAAATGTTTGTCAGAAGCAGTTGCTGCAAGTTTTGGTTATAAAGCAAAACCTGTTGTTCAAAATATTGTTACAAAGCCAGTTGAAGACCAATATATCTTCAAAATCTTCGGTGGTTCATCGGCAACAAAATATTTTGGTAGTGGTGTTGATGGTTACAGACCCCGTCGTAAAGTTCGTAAAGCTGCAGCAAAACCTGCTGATGCAACCGTTGTTAAACCAAAACGTTTGGTGCCAAGACGCAAAAAATCTACTGCTGGTCCTGCAGGCGTAACAACTTACAGCACAACGATTAACTACGAAAACGTAGCGACTAATCCAAATATCAAATGGCCTTCAGACCTTCCATTACCAAAGAATCCTTCGGTATATGAATATGAAGTTCAACGTTTGAATGCTGGAGACTGTAAGCCAACTGGTCAAGTAGCAAAGTATAAATTCTATATTGATCCTAAGAAACCAGATGATATTCGTATCATTCCTGATTCTCCTAAAAGAAAGAAATAATATTCGTTAGTAAATAAAATAAAAATCCTTTTCGTGCAAACGAAGAGGATTTTTATTTTGGTACGGACACAACCTTTTCCATTTTTTTAACGTCTTTATTAAAATCCAAGAATAGATTTGTGCGTAAGCATGAATTGTTAGTTTATTTCTATGATTTTGAAAATCAATGTAGAAAAAATAAATAGCTTATGGAGACTGCTTAAAGCCCTAAGAAATTTTCTTAGGGCTTTTTTTGGGTTTTCAATTAACTTGAGATCAATTGATTATGGGTTACTTTAAAATATTACACATACTGCTTTTAAGGCAGTTACATTAATAATTTTTTAATTTCAAAATGATGTAACAAGTTACCAATTTCTCATTATATAATTATTTACGAAAATATTTTTTTATAAACAAAAAACTCTCGTTAAAATTATTTAACAAGAGTTTTTGAGCATAAATACAAAGCAAAAATCCTCTACCTGATTTAGGAAGAGGACTTCATTAACTGCATCAAGGATTAACCTTTAAATGCTGCGGCAACTTCATCTTGAAGAATAATTTCTTCTTTGAATGTATAAGCACCTGTTAAAGGGCTTTTTACTGCCTTAATAATCTTAGCGTATTTTACACCACCTTCTTTTTTCAGGGTTGCAACTACTTTCTTTGCCATTTCTTTGGTATAATTTATGAAGTTTTAAAACAAGGAATTTCTATCCTCAATACTTAATACTTCCGAATGAATTATTTGATTTCTTTATGTACAGTTACTTTCTTCATGAAAGGATTGTATTTTTTTAATTCTAAACGAGCCGTAGTGTTTTTACGGTTCTTCTTAGTGATGTAACGAGACATTCCTGGAACACCTGATGTTTTTTGCTCAGTACATTCCAAGATAACTTGGATTCTATTGCCTTTCTTAGCCATTGCTTTATAAAATTATGCGTTAATCGTTGTGACATAAATGAAGTAATCATCATTGTTATCAAAGATTATGAGTGTTTACCTATAATCACAACCAATAACGATTTACTATTTCCTAAACAGGACTGCAAAGGTAGTAAATCTTTGAGTTTTAGGCAAGTATGTTATAAAAAAATTTTAATATTTTTATAACATTTACTTCCCTCCTACCACAATCTCAAATAATGAATCTGTTACTAAATATTTATTGGCAGCTTCCAATAACATTACATCCGAAACTTGTTGAATTTTGGATATATAATTGTTGTAGAAATTAAAAGGAAGGTTTTCTGAAAATATTACTTTATAGCGATCCATAATGTCAAATGGCGTATTTAGAGAACCAGCGAATGAACCCACCATATAATTTTTAACGGTTTCTAATTCGTTTTCAACCACCAACTCTGTTTGTAAGATTTTGATTTCTTTATGAATTTCATCAATGGTTTGTTGCGTAAATTCACGTTTTACATCAGTGCCAATCACAAAATAGCCAGCTTGTCCGAAAAGAGCTAAATTTGAAGAAATTCCATAGGTCAATCCTTTTTCTTCTCTAATATTTTTCATCAATCTTGAACCAAAATAGCCTCCCAATACTTCATTTAACAACATCATTGTAAAAAAGTCTGGATGTTTACGAGTCATTAATTGCTTTCCCATTCGGATGGATGATTGCATGGCGCCTTCTTTCTCAATCAGAATATTCTCTCCTTTGGGAAGAACTGTATTGGCAAATATTTTATTATCAAGAGATTGACTTATTTTTTGACTTCCAAAATATTGCTCAATCAGTTTAATTTCTGCTTCTCCAATATTTCCTGAAAGATAAATTCTGTACGGTTTTCCTTGCCAGTAATTACGATAAAAATCTATAATACCTGCTTGATTAATGCCTTTAATGGCTTCTTCAGACATTGAATTGCCATAAGGGTGAATATCGCCAAAAACCTTTTTTCGGAAAGTCTTGTTGGCAATAAAAGCCGTTTTTTCAGAATTTACTTGAAAATTTTGTAATTGAATATTTTTGAGCGTTTCTAATTCTTTTTCTGGAAAAATGGCATCATTGAGCAATTCTTGAACCATTGGTAATAGTGAAGGAAGATGCTTTTTTAACCCATAAACCACAAAATTTGCTCGGTCTAATCCTTGTCCAGATTCAATAAATGAACCAAATGTATCGAAATATTCACTAATTTCGGAAGCAGAATATTTACTTGTTCCTTCCGAAATCATCTTTGCCGTAAATAAGGAAACGCCATTTTGGGGTTCTTGCCAATTGCCCGCCTCAAAGCTAAATTCAATTTTTATGACTGGTTGTTCACCCACGTTAACGATGTACAAAGGAATGCCATTAGATAGGGTAATTACCTGTGCCGCTGGCATATTTATTTCTTTGATCGTCTGAAAATCAGGGCTTATAGTTCTGTCTAACATTTTTTTATATTTAAGTGCCAACAAGACACTAAGTTAACGCTCATTTTTCTATGTGGTTGCATCAAACAAAAAATGACACTTCCGAAGAAATGTCATTTTCAAAAAATCTATGTACTAAATCTTAGTTCGCAATTACTTTTGGAGCTGCATTGAAATTTGCGTGAAGCGAAATTCTCAATGTTTGAGCTAAAGGACTTCCAGTAGTAGTTGGAATCAAGTAAGCGAAATCTAAACCGTATTTCTTTTCTAATCTTACGCCAAAACCTGCGGTGAAGAATTTTCTACCGCCGTTACCTGCATTTTCAAAGAAGTATCCCGCACGAGCAGCAAACAAATCATTATAAACGTATTCTCCACCTAATGACACATTAATTTCTTTTAAATCATTTCCATCCGTAAATGAACCTAAAATACCACCAATTGCTGTACTTGGTTGAATCAATACACCAGCTGAAGTATAAGTTGGCGTTGGAACCATTAGTTTGTTAATATCCGCAGTCAAAGTAAATTTGTTATGTGCATCAATCATATTCGTTGCCGCAAAACCTGCCTTGAAGTTGGTTGGAATGAAATTAGATTCTGCTCCACCATAAGAAACTCTACCAGAGATATTTTGAATCATTACCCCCCAGTTATAATTCCATTTCTTATCACTTTTTGAAGTATGGAATAAACCAATATCTGCCGCCACCGTTGAGGCTGGTTGCACTGAAGTTCCACCAATTGTACCTGTAAATAAAGTCGAGTTAATGTACTTGATGTTAACACCCAAGCCTAATTTTTCAGATAATTTACGTGAATAAGATAATGAAATAGCATATTCTTTAGAATTAAAATTACCTAAAGATTGACCAGTATTATCAGTTGCTTGAAAAAGTCCTTGATCAAAATAATGGATTGAAGCACCAATTACTTGATTATTTTTTATTTTTTTGTAAAAACTGGCATTCAACAAGGCCATATCATTTACTAATTGACGTAACCATGGAGTGTATGATACGGAAACACCAATATCTTTATTTGAGAAAGGCATTTTACCTGGATTCCAGAAAATAGAGTTGGCATCTCCATCAGAAGCAGAAAGTGCTACACCTGCATCACCCATTGCCGCTGAACGAGCATCAGGTGTGAGAATTAAAGATGGTATAGAAGGCGAAGGAATCTCACTTCTGGTGACAGGTACCGTTGTCTGTGCGAAAACATTCGCAACCGACATGGTTAATCCAAGCATTAAAGACGCTCTGAAAGCGTTAGTAACATTTTTAATCATTGTCTTTAAGGTTAAAGTTTCTCGGAACGAGGCTTAATAACGCATTGTGTAATATCAATAATAGAAATCCGTTCGGCATTCCAAAAGTAATCAATAAACCAGTTTTAAACAAAATTTACTGACAAATTTACTGTGCAAAATTATTTAACGGAAATCATTTTACCACTACCGGTTGCTTGATAAGTGGTAGTTAGTGATTTTGCAAAAATACGATAAAAGTAGTTACCAGTAACAATTGGAGAAGAATCTTGTAAAATATTCCAAGAAATTTCTTTGTAAGGGCTACTAATTTTGTACGCATTTTCGTTGAACTGCTTTATTATTCGTCCATAACTATCAAAGATTTCGATGGTTATATTGAAGTCATCGCCTACCCGTTCGTGTTCAAAACTAAAGTTGGTTGTTTGGTTGAAAGGATTAGGGTAACAAAATACGTTACTTAAAATATTACTTTTGTTGGGAATAACACTAAAATGCAACGAAGATTGCGCTGAATTATTATAAGTATCCCAAACTTTTAATGTTAGTTGATGTTTCCCTTCAGATAAATTCTGGAAATTATACCTAATTTCTCCGTTTTTATAATCATCTAAATTGTTTGTAAAATACTGATTCACAACTACTTTAGCGGTATCATCGAGTATCATAACCATTTCGTGACCTAATCCATCACTGGCTAAATTCAACCCATTTTCATCGAAAATTTTAGCAATAAAAATCGGGTTTTCAGTCGTTTGTCCATTCTCAACGAAACTTTCATCGTTCAAGAATAAGTTGATTTTCGGGGCTTGATTATCGCTTAAACTTTCGTTATTTGCTCCTCCTATTATTGGCATAGACGAGCCAAAGCTATCGGAGGTTGCATCAGTTGTTTGAGCGTACACAAATATTTTTCCTTTTCCGTATTGATAGTTAATATCTTTTGGTACAATAAATGTGCCATTGAAATTTCCGTTTTGCACTTTCACTTGTCCTTCGAACAAAAGATTTTGGTATTGCTGATAGGCAAATTTACCCCCTACACTTCCTAATGTTTGTAAATTTTTGAGTTTATCATATACCTTAATTTGAGCAACGCCATTAAAGTAATTTGTCTTTATTTGTGTACCAAATAATCTAATTTCACCTACTAAATTTACTTGACTTAATGATTTAAGTGTATCTATTTCCGTAACATTTTTATTGTTAATTTTCACAATAACTGCTTCATTATCAGGATATAACAATCGCATAGAAGGGTCACCTAATAATGAAAAATTACGATTATTGACTCCTTGTAAACTATTATTTTTGGTATAAATCATTACATCACCCAAGCGAGGCATTTTTCCATTAATCGGTTTAAAAACTGATTCATAAAATGCCTGATTAATAACAAAATTGGTGTTTTGATACACTGGCCTGGTTGTTGTTAATAAACCAATAGCTCCACCTTTCGGATTTAAGATTGAAAGTTCTGCTCCCGATACTTGATTTGGGTCGTCGAAGCGTCCAAATTGGCAAGTGGCCGTTAACATCAGAGGCATGGTGTTGAAATTTGTTAGATTTATAATATCACCAGAGGTTAAAATTTGCTCATCCGTCCATCCTGATTCTGCTCCGTGACCATTGTAATTCATCACTAAAACACCGGCCTGTAAGGCATTAATTAAAGCTTTCTTCGCCTCGGGTGAGCGTTGCATTCCAGTAGATACAATTAAAGGGAAGGCATCTACATAAATCTTATCCAATTGATAATTAGGGTTTTGTGTATTAATTTGCTTGGCAAAAGTATCGGCATCTTCCTGATGAATATTACCGTCTCCATTATCAGCCACGAAGGCAATTTTACTCCGCCAATTACCAAAAGTATTTTTACTGGAACCGTAATAAACCAATTTATCAACGACTTCTTTCGCCTCCTGCACATTCTTTACGGGTAAACGACCGACACCAATTTCGAGGGTATGATTTCCCGTAGAATTTTCCACCCATTCACCTTCATTATTTTCCAAAAACCCAAAATAGTCATCCGAAGAAAAACTATTAATGGGGTTCAAAGATTCTCGGCTTTCGTAGGTCGGAATATAAATTTCTTTAGTTTCATCGCTCACTACATTTATTCGTTTTTTATAATCGTAACAAGCATCGCCAAAAAGCAATAAATACCTCATTTTCAAGGAATTACGGTCGTATAAAAACTTAATAAAATCTCTAATTGCCGTAATATCTTGCTTGCCAGAAGAGAATTCATTGTAAATCTCTTGAGTAGAAACTACTTGCACAGTCAATTTATCATTTTGCCTTCTAAATTCTGCCAAACGATTCGCTTGATTTCTTAGAATTTCAGCGGTAACAATCACTAAATCAGGAACTTCTACATTGTGAATATCCTGATTATTGATTTTTTGTAATGAAACAGGTACAATAAAATTGGCGTTATTAAAAACAATAAATTCCTTTAAAGTTGATGTATTTACGCCAAAACTTAACTTTTGGTTTTGTAATGAATAAATTTGATTTTGTGGAATTTGCGGATTGGAAATATCCCAAATTTTTAGGCTCGTTGAAGATTCGTTTAAAGTAAACTTTGAAGTTGGATATTTCAAACTTTCTAATGACCGAAAAATGGTTTGATTCCCGTATAATTTCAGATTTCTGATGGCTTGTACATCCACATAATTCAAATATCCAACACCATCTGTTAGGGTTTTTCGGTCGTAAATAAAGCCAATTTTCAAATTATTGGCAGTTGTAAAATTGTCCGAATTAATGATAAATTTTTTGGTGTTAAAAGATCCTTTATAATCGTAACGGTCTGCCCCAATCGCATTTAAAGGCACCGTTCCAATTGGCTGACTATTGGTTTTTACGCTAAATTCAGTTTGTCCAAAGGCCGAAGCCGCCATTGAAGCGGTAATTTTCAAAGATGTATTCGGTTGAATTTCTGAAAAATTAAAGGTGAAATTTTGTTCATTATTTCCACCAAACTCCTCTCCTACCCATTCACGTCCTGAACCTGCAAAGGGTGCTTGAGCAAGAATATTTTTACGGTCAATTTCATGGAAATCATAATCGTCAAAACTGGCTATTTCTTGGGTAGCGGCTACAGAATTTTGGTCTTTTATGCGTAAGCCTTTTGTATCGGAAACCGTTAAGAAATAGAAAGTTGTATCTGAATAAATATTAAACTGATGTTTGAAGGATTTTGCTAAAGAATCATAAGAAATTGTGTGCGGACTTTGTCCATAAAATAAGACAAAATCCTGATTATCAAATCGTCCATCGGCTTCTCCTTCTACGAAAATAGCATTTTCTAATAAATCCTTGGCTCTTGGAACATTATTCGCTTGGGGCAACATTCCGCCACCATTACCATAAATTTTGATAGTTTGAGGATTGATTTGAGCAAGATTTAATCCTGATTTTTGAAGAAAGTTAGCATCAATTTTATGAATTCCAGCAGAAATTACGCCAATTTTTATCCAATCTCCTTTGGCTAAAACGGAATTTTGGGCAACCGTTTTTGAAGAAAAAAGAGTTAATAAAAACAAAGAAATATGTAGTAGGATTTTCTTCAAGGATACAGATTATTTGCAGTAATTACAACGGAAAAAGACGTTTGATGGTATAAGAAATGATAAAAGTGTGCTTAACAAAAGAAAGTATTTTTTGTGTTTTCAAACTATTTTCACGAAAGCATTTGAAGAAATTACGTATCGTTTTCCACTTTGTCGGTCTATACACAAAAACCGAGTTCTGCGTAATTCTCCCTTTGTAAAAACACGACCGTTGAGTTCAAAGTTTTCTCCCGATTGTACGCTTGTAAGTACAATTGAATCCACGTCCGTATGCGTGTCAAATTGCCTCAAAGCATTCATTAACGGTTTTGCCCCTTGTGTAGTTGCCGCTGGATTTTTGAGGTATTCAATCAATGGAACGATCAATTCTATGGGCAAAAATTCGGTTTTCAATAAAGGCTGGAACGTTTCTCTAAAATATCGTTTCCATTCTTTTCCGTGGGATTCTGGCTTGTTTCCGTACTGTTTAAAAGTCTGTAAATGAGCGACTTCGTGAATATAAGTAACTAAAAAAGAATAAGGATTTAGATCGGCATTCACCGTAATTTGATGCCCTTTATCACGCCTAAAACAATAATCACCCAATTTCGATTGCCGAGGGCGAGTTGCTTTAAATTTGAATTGATATTGTTTCCACAAATTAAAACAATAATCTGCGGTTGATTCTGGGAAGTATTGTTGAAAAATGGTTAAATCGTTATTCATTTTTTTTATTGGCTTAAGGCAAAGGTACTGAAAAACGTTGATTTGATAAAACAAACATAGCCTGACCATCTTACGATAATCAGGCTATATTTTCACTATGATGTTTATCCTATCAACTCAATCGGTTCATTATGATCATTCAAAAATTTGAAATCTGTAATACCGAAAGAAGTATCCGTAATTAAATTTACCCACGTTTTATATTTGAAATACCATTTCATTCTTATCGAAGGAAAACCCTTCGTAAAATAGGCATACAAAAATGGATGCAAAATAATTGTTGGTTTTTTCTCGTTTTGCTTTTCTAAAATATGCTCCAAATGATGTTCTATCACATCAGAAATCGCAATACTTGCCGTTATTTTTCCAGTTCCTCCGCAGGTTGGGCAATTTTCAGCCGTTACTACATTCATTTCTGGACGTACTCTTTGTCGAGTAATTTGCATCAAACCAAACTTCGTTAAAGGCAAAATTGTGTATTTAGAACGGTCGGTTCTCATCTCTTCTTTCATGATATCCTGAATCAGCTTTTTGTTTTCAGCTTTCTTCATATCAATAAAGTCGATGACGATAATTCCACCCATATCTCGCAACCTCAACTGACGAGCAATTTCTTTCGCTGCTTCACGATTGACACTCAAAGCTGTAGCTTCTTGGTCTGCCTCACTATTGGATTTATTACCCGAATTGACATCAATTACGTGTAATGCTTCCGTGTGTTCGATAATCAGGTATCCGCCTTGGGGCAAACTAACCGAACGACCAAACAACATTTTGAGTTGTTTTTCAAGCCCTAATTGTTCAAATACTTTCGTTTTACCTTGATGCAACTTGACAATTTTTTCTTTGTCAGGCGCAATATTCAAGACATAATTACGAGCTTCTTGGTACAATTCTGGTGTATCTACTACCACACTATCAAAATCTTCATTCAATAAATCACGCAACATTGACGTTGCTCGACTCATCTCTCCGATTATTTTTTCACGGGGTTTTGCGCTTTTTAAAGCCGCCATTCCCGCATCCCATTTAGCAATTGATTCACGGAGGTCTTTATCCAATTCCTCCACTTCTTTGCCTTCTGCGACTGTTCTAACAATTACCCCGAAATTGGCAGGTTTAATCGACGACATCAATCTTTGCAGACGTTGGCGTTCGGTTTTTGCCGTAATTTTTTTCGAGATATTAACCCCATTCGAGAAAGGAACAAGTACCGTATAACGTCCAGCAATCGAAATATCGCAAGACAAACGAGGTCCTTTTGTTGAAATAGGTTCTTTGACGACTTGCACTAAAACCAACGTATTTTTACTCAATACTTTGTCGATTTTATCGTGCTTATCAATCTCTGGCTCTAATTTGAAGTTATCTAAACGTCCAGATTTGATTCTTTCGGCGATAACCTCCTTCGTAAATTTGTTTAGGGAATTGACATTGGGACCTAAATCGTGATAATGGAGAAAAGCATCCTTTTCGTATCCAATATCAATGAAGGCTGCATTCAATCCCGTAACCATCTTCTTAACCGTTCCGAGATATATGTCTCCAACAGAAAAGTGTGGCTCGGACTCCTCTAAGTGATACTCCACAATGCGTTTGTCTTGCAACAAAGCAATGCGATCACCTTTGGGAGTCGAATTGATAATTAATTCGTTACTCACAGGTGAATTAAGCATTTAGAAATGATAGAATGAGAAGATATGTCGAAGTGAGTGTTGAGATAAGTCACTAATAATCAATTAATTATAGATACGTTCGAGCCTATTAAGAAAAAGAGTATTCGATTTCTGAATTAGGAAAATTATTGGTCTAAGCTTCGAGCAATAAGCTACGAGCCGTGAGTTGATTTACAACTCATAGCTGGTTGCTCAATGCTCACAGCTATTTTTCAATAATTAAAGGAAAAAATTTGTCTATAATATTTTTCTTAGATTGACTTTTAAATGTGGGTGACGTGCTTGGATTTATTAGAAGGAAGATGAATAATTACGTATCCAAAAGTAGTATGTTAGTTTGTCACCTAACACCTGCGACCTAATACCTATTTTTACCAAATGTCATAACCGATAATTACTTAAACAACTGATAATTAAACTGTTAAGCAATTAAATTATTTCTTCAAGACAACAATCTCACAAAACGACAAAAACAGGCAAATTTCATTTTGTGAATTTTGCCTGTTTTTATAAAGGTGATAGGTTGTTGGTTTTAGGTCTTAGTTTTTACAATATTTAACTAAAACCTTACCCTATTTCCTAAAACCTAAATCTATTTCTTCTTGTGTCTATTCTTTCTAAGACGCTTTTTTCTTTTGTGCGTTGAGATCTTGTGTCCCTTTCTTTTCTTTCCGCAAGGCATGATTTTAAAAGTTTTAAATGTTAAATAATTTATTTTTAATGTTTGATGCTCGTTTTTGGAGATATTTTTTTGGTTTATTGCTAAAACCTAAATCCTATATTACACCTTACTTGATTTTTGATAAAATATCGTTGGCGGCAGCTTTTTCTTGAGGGTCTTTGCTATTGGCGAGAACTTTCTCTAAAATTTGCTGTGCTTCTTCTTTTCTATCTAATTCTGCTAAACAATACCCCAAATTTAATGCCGCCTTTAAATTAGCAGGATTATTTCTAAGAATTTGTTTGAAACGGTCAACGGCTTTTCCAAATTGGTTCGACCGTATCGAGAGTATTCCTAAACTAAACAACGCAGGTTCATAATCTGGTTCCTTTGCAATCACATCTCGCAACATCATAATTCCCTGCATGGGCGTTTGGGTTGCGGTGTAGGTCATTGCCATATTGGTTTTTGCTAAGAGATTATTCGGGTTTTTATCCAATACTTTTTGATAAATTCCACGAGTTATTTCTCCCATTTTCACGGTCTTATCGCTTTCGAGGGCGTAAGTAAAGGCTTCATAATATAAGCCCCCCGCTTTCATTAAATTACTTTCCGAAGGCTCAATTTTAGCTACTTCATTAGCATAATAGGCTGCACTATCAAAGCGAGTATATTTTACAAATTGCGTAATTAAGGCGTCGGCTGCGGTAATCTTGCTCTTACCAGTACTTTTTGTATAAACATCCTTCAAACTACTAATTGCTGTTTGCTGTTCTGGATTTAGTGATTCCGTATGATTTTCTGTGACCGTTGGGGCATCAGATTTCACATTTTTATCACGATTTGCAGTAGCTGCAGCGTTTTCTTTTACGGGTTCTTGGAGTGTCTTTTTGTCATTATCCACAACTACTTTTGGAAGGCTGTATAGACCGCCAATTATGGCAATTGCCATGACAATGATTACTATAAAAGACTTTTGCATTTTTAGTGTTAGTTATTGGTTATTAGTTATTGGTTGTTAGTTATTCGACTTTGAAAACATCTATTTAACTAATAACTAACAACTAATAACTAATAACTGAATTATTTTGCGTTAGATTTCACTTGCTCAACGAATATTTTTGCAGGCTTGAAACTTGGAATAAAATGTTCTGGAATCTCAATTGTAGTATTTTTCGAGATGTTACGAGCAATTTTATGGGCTCTCTTTTTGTTTACGAAGCTACCAAATCCTCTTACATAAACTGCTTCTCCTTTTGCGAGATTGTCTTTAATTACTGAGAAAAACGACTCAATTGCACTTGATACATCTGCTTTGTCGATGCCAGTTTTGTCTGAAATTTCTACGATTACGTCTGCCTTAGTCACTTGTTGAAAATTTTAAGTTAAAAAATATATTGAACGATAATGGTTTTTTCGTTACTTTCCTGATAATGAACGCATTAACCTAACGTTAACGAGCTTTTTCGATTATTCTTGCCCCCCCCTGATTCTTAGGGGACACAAAGGTAAGGCTTTGATTTTAATTATGAAAGAAACAAAAAAATAAATATGCCATTTTTTTTTTGTAAATGCTTAATTGTTAGACATTTGGCAATATCGTAAATAATAGGTAGTTTATATTTTGAAGTGATTCGGGAATTAAAATTCAAAATAAGGGCTTAATTTATAATCTGTATTTCATCATAAAATCTTTTATCCACAATTAATGCAATACCTTTTTTTCTCTCAGAAAATAACCGCTTGGTACGAAACGAACAAACGTGATTTGCCTTGGCGAAATATCCATAATCCCTATTTTATCTGGCTTTCCGAGGTTATACTCCAACAAACTCGTGTGGTTCAGGGTATGCCGTACTATTTTAAATTTATTGAAACCTTCCCGACTGTCGAAGACTTGGCGGCGGCTGATGAGAAAGATGTGCTACGACTTTGGCAGGGTTTAGGCTATTATTCGAGGGCGAGAAATTTACATACCACCGCAAAAATGGTGGTTGAAAATTACGATGGGAAATTTCCAACTACTTATCATGAACTCTTAAAATTAAAAGGAGTTGGTACCTACACCGCAGCAGCAATTGCCTCATTTGCTTTTGGCGAAAAAGTGGCGGTATTGGATGGAAACGTCTATCGGGTACTTTCAAGGGTATTTGGAGAAACTACGGATATTGCCAGCAATGAGGCTAAAAAGGTATTTACAAAAATTGCTGAAACGGTACTTCCCAATCAAGATTGTGATATTCATAACCAAGCAATTATGGAGTTTGGGGCCATTCAATGCACACCATCTTCGCCCAATTGCATGTTTTGTCCGCTGTCCATAGAATGTGTGGCGAATGCTATGGGGTGGGTGAGTGTCTTACCCGTTAAATCTAAGAAACTAAAAGTTCGAGAAAGATTTTTTAATTATTTTGTCATTGAACAAAGTCGTAATTTTGTGATGCATGAGCGTACACACAAAGATGTTTGGTCGGGTATGTATGATTTTTATTTAAAAGAGTTATCGGAAAATACGGATTCATTGGAAGATATCATTTCGGGTGATATTTTTCTAAACGATTTATTGAAAAATTCTATAATTAAAAGAGAATCAATTATTTACACGCATATTTTAACGCACCAAAAGATTCAAACAAAGTTTTGGCATGTTGAAATTTATCCTGATTTTATGGTAAATTTACCTACAGATTTTCAGTGGTATTCGCTCAATGAAGTGGATGATTTGCCCAAATCAACTTTGGTAAATAATTATTTGACATCTTTTATTTTTCCGACCAAATAGATTAAATATAAAGTATAGAATCATTTATTTTTAGAATATTGAAAGGATTTAGGTATATTATTATTAAAAATTGATGTAGATTTTAAAGATTTCTGTAAATTCATGAAAATTTAAACAAAAACTACAACCATGGCAGGCGTAAACAAAGTAATTCTATTAGGAAATCTGGGTTCAGATCCAGAAGTTCGTTCTCTACCAAGTGGCTCAAAAGTAGCATCCTTCAGTATTGCCACTTCTGAAGCTTATAATAACAAAGAAGGCGTTCGGGTTGAACAAACCGAATGGCACAGAATTGAGCTTTGGGACAACTTGGCAAATATTGCTGAACAATACCTCCATAAAGGCGATTCTGCTTACGTAGAAGGCAAAATCAGAACCGAAGAATATACCGACAAAGATGGTATTGCTCGTAAAATCGTGAAAATCAGAGGAACATCTTTGACCTTGGTTGGTAGCAAAAGAGATAATAACCAAGAAGGCGGTTCTGCTCCACAGGCGCAAGCACCTCGACCTGCTCCGGCACCAGTGGCAGCTCCTACTCCTGAATTTGACACAAACGCTGGCGGAGACGGAAGCGATGATTTACCATTTTAATTATTTCCAAGGTTTTAGGGGTTAGGTTTGAAGAAATAAATCTCAACATTCGCTTACTTCTAAAACCTAACCCCTAACCCCTAAAACCTTAACAAAAATATTTTGGAAACACGATTATCCGACGAACCTCACCCGATTTTGGTGCTTTTAGCGCAGGTTGATAGCACCTCTTCATACAGTGTATATGGAATCAATGCCTTGGTTCTCGTAGGCCTATTGCTTCTTTCTGCCTTATTGGCAGGTTCAGAAGTTGCCTTTTTTTCTCTCTCTGCCGAAGAGCGTGCTGCTTGTCGTGAAAGTGAAAGTAGTAGTGAAAGAACAATTGCAAAATTATTAGATAAACCTCAGCAATTATTAGCCACCCTCCTGATTTCCATCAACTTAGTCAACATTACTTTCATTACCATTGCCACGTATATGACAGAGGAAATTGTTGGTGAAAAGGAAAAAGAAGGACTCGTAGCAACCTTAATCTTATTGGTAGGCGTAACTTTTATCATTACTTTTTTTGGAGAGTTAATCCCCAAGGTTTGGGCTCAGCAAAATAATTTGCGTTTTGCCAAAATTACGGCTCAATTAATCTACGTGGCAACAACCATTTTCTCGCCACTTTCGTCTGTTTTATTAGGAATTAGTAATATTATCGAAAAAAGGGTTGAACGTAAAGGTTACAGTATCACTGCTGATGAGTTGAATCATGCTTTAGAAATAACAACGGGTAAGGATACAACCGCTCAAGAAAAAGATATTTTGAAAGGAATTGTCAATTTCGGAAGTATTTCTGCTAAAAGTGTGATGCGCTCTCGGAGGGATATTACCGCTTTTGATATTAATTACGATTTTCATGAATTGATGGATAAAATCAATAAATCTGGTTATTCTCGGGTACCCGTTTATAAAGAAACTATTGATAAAATTGATGGTGTTTTATATATGAAAGACCTTTTACCGCACATTGATAAAGATGAAAATTTTAAATGGCAAGAATTAATTAGAAATGCTTTTTTTATCCCTGAAAGTAAAAAGATTGATGATTTATTGTACGATTTCCAAGAAAAAAGAGTACACATGGCAGTGGTTGTAAATGAATACGGCGAGACGGAAGGCATTGTAACGATGGAAGATATAATCGAAGAAATTGTGGGAGATATTCACGATGAATCGGATGTTGAAGATTTGGGATACGTAAAACTAATTGATGGTTCTTATGAATTTGAAGGAAAAGTCGCACTAAACGATGTTTGTCGAGCGCTAAATATTGAAAATGATTATTTCGACAAAGTTCGTGGCGACAGCGAATCGTTGGGTGGATTGATGATTGAGTTGTTCACTCGGCTACCTTATGCAGGCGAAGAAATTGAGTATGAAAAGTTTAAATTCAGAATTTCTTCGGTAGATACTCGAAGAATTAAAAAAGTAAAAGTTACTCCAGAAGTTGAAATTGACGAAGTGAGTCGGGAGTTATCCTAAAAATTTTAAACCTATGAAAAAATACCTCTTAGCTATACTTTGTGTATCATGTACTGAAATGATGACGCCAATTGATAGTTTTAACGATTCTCAAGATTTGGGCTTAATTGAAAATGTTGGACAAATACAGGAAGCATCTGGAATAGTAGCAAGCTATCGAAATAAGGGCTTTTTGTGGACGCACAATGACAGCGGTGATAGAAACCGCATCTTTTTGTTGGATGCTAATGGAAAAGGTACCCGTGAATTCAATTTAGAAGGAGCAACAAATCGTGATTGGGAGGCAATTTCAATGGCACAATTTCCTGAAGGCTCTTACCTTTATGTTGGAGAAATTGGTGATAATAATGCTGTGCACCCCGAATCAGCTATTTATAGAGTCCCAGAGCCTGATGTTACGGCAACTACCGCTCAGTATGTTACCCTAAAAAATGTTCAGAAAATATCATTCAAATATCCCGACGGACCAAGAGATGCTGAATGTTTTTTGATTGACCAATATTCTAAAGATATTTTTATTATCAGCAAAAGAGAGAATAATAAACGCTTGTACAAATTGTCTTATCCACAATCTTATACCCAAACTACCACCGCCGAATTCGTACAAGAACTGAATTTTTCGAATATTCCAGGTACGCCAAGTTATATAACGGATGGAAATATTTCGGTCGATAATAAGGAAATAATTATTAAAAATTATCTGCAAGTTTTTCATTGGCGAAGGAATACGAACGAAAGTATTCCCGATGCTTTAAAACGCACCCCAACGATGCTTCCTTACACGGCTGAACCGCAGGGCGAAGGTGTTTGTTTCTCTCAAGATGGTTCAGGATATTATACGATAAGCGAAACTGGGCCTAATTTTTTACCTGTTCATTTGTATTTTTATAAGCGGAAATAGCCTCGCTTCGCAGCAGGAAGGAAAATAAGGATAAAAGGAGGAGGGAGAAAGGAGAAAATTTATCATAATTTCTCCTTTCTCCCTCCTCCTTTTTCCCCCTTACTCCTATCAATGCGAAGAAATATCAGGCACTGGAGCGGAAGCATGAAATTTATCATAAATCCTTTGTGAATAATTATCTAATAATTCAATAATTCGCTCTCGATTATCTGCTTTTACGATGAAACCAATATGATGTTCCATTTCCATTCGCCAGAATATTTCTGGGTCGTTAAAACTCTCCGTATCAGGGCATTCGTGATTGCATAAAGAAATCACAATGCCCGAATAATTATTTTCTACTTTGGGTAAATCATAACTTTCTCCTTTTGCCATGGCGGTTTCAATTTTTGCCCATTCACGCCATAAATTTATGCCCGATGAAGCCTCCACCATTTCGGCTAAGTTCGCTCCGCCAACTCGTGAAGCCGTTTCCAAAAAGATAATTTCTCCCGTTTCATGGTCCTTGATAAACTCGGAATGACTGGCTGAATAATTCATACCAAAAGCGTTCATTACTTCCTCATTGACTTTTTGCAAGGCTTTCTCATCCTCTGAATCAAAACGTACCGTCACCGAGCGAAAGATTCCCCCACCGTGAGCAACCTCCATTGGGGTTGAAAGATATTGACTGCATCGACTAAAAATGATTTTTCCATTCACCGATAAAGAATCCACGTGAAAGACATCCCCAGGGCGGAATTGTTCTACCAAATATTCATGCCGACGGTCGCCAAGATGATGGATTACCTCCCATAATTGGTCGGCATTATGAACCTTTTTGATACCCGTTGCCGATGCCTCCGAGCGTGGTTTTACAACGACTGGAAAAGTTACTTTTTGGGTATATTCAAAAACATCTTGGTCATTAAAAAGACTTGAAAACATCGGTATTTTTATGCCCGCTTCTTGGGATTTCATACGCATCGCCAATTTATCTCTAAAATATCGACTGGTGGTTTGCCCCATGCCCGGAATACGAAAATGTTCTCGCAAATGAGCCGCCTTTTCAACGTCAAAATCATCTAATGCAACGATTCTATCTACTTTTTTCGACCGCATCATGTAGGCAAGTCCTATGATAATTTCGTTCATATCAAACGAGCCATCGGATTTTTCTTCTACATAAAAAACTTCATCAATATATTCACGAACCCAAGGCTTATGCTCTAATTTTTTATTGGTTAAAAGATAAACAGTATTGCCCGCTTGCTTGCACGAGCGAAGGAATTCATTGCCTTTAAAAAAGGTGGAAAGACAGAGGAATGAGAGCGGTTGGGACATTTTGGTTTGCGGGTTTGTTGGTAAACCCAAATTAGTGATTTTTTTGAGTTTTTGCAAATTGATAACCTTTGAATAGTTGTCATTGCGAGTGAAACGAAGCAATCTTTTAGAATGATGAAAAAGACTTGGAACACAACGCTAAGAGTTCAAAGTTCCTTTCAAAAACTCAACAGATTGCATCGTTACGCTGGCAATGACAGCCATTTATAGATTTATACTACAACTATATTCTCCAAAAACTCCAACAATAATCTAACCCCAAAAGCTGTCCCTGTACGCTGTGGAGCAAATTCTGTATCACCAAAAGCCGTTCCTGCGATGTCGAGATGAGCCCAATTTTGATGATTATCCGTGAATACTTCCAAAAATTTTGTCGCTGAAATTGCTCCTGCCATTGGTTTCCCCGAATAATTACGAACATCGGCAATATCAGAAGTAATATCTTCTTTATAAATATCCCACAAAGGCAAACGCCATAGTCTTTCGCCCGTTTGGTCGGCGGCTTTTGTGAGATTTTGGGCTAATTCGTCATTGTTTGTAAACATCCCTGCGGCATGGTAACCTAAAGTCGCTACGCAACTGCCAGTGAGCGTGGCTAAATCAATCATGGTATCGGGTTGATAGTTTTTTACGAGATAATTTAAACCGTCCGCCAAAATCAATCTTCCCTCCGCATCGGTATCAATAATTTCAATGGTTTTGCCTGAATATGAACCAATTACATCACTCGGTTTGAAAGATTTTCCATCCACCGAATTCTCACAGGCGGGCACAATACCCACCAAATGCACGGGTAATTTCAACTTTGCCGCTAATTCAATCGTGCCAAAAACGGCCGCCGCTCCGCCCATATCTGACTTCATGAGGTGCATATTGGTAGAAGACTTTATCGAAATTCCACCCGTATCAAACGTTACGCCTTTGCCTACCAAACCAATTTTTTGCTTAGCTTCGGGCGATTTATATTCCATGATAATCAAAACTGGCGGATGTTCACTGCCTTGTCCAACTGCCAAAAGAGCATCTAATTTCTGAGATTTGAGTTGTTGTTTCTCTAAAATCGTTACGGAATAATCAAACTTTTTACCCGAATCAACCGCCCATTTTGCTAAAACGTAGGGCGTTTTTTTATTGGCAGGAGCATTCATCAAATCAAACATTTGCATCTGCGTTTTTGAAATAGCTTTGCCTCTAACAATTGATTTTTTGGCATTTTCTGACGTAGATAAAATATTAATAATTCCCTCTTTTTCAAATACTGGAAACGTTTTTCTTCCTTCCGTTTTGTATAAATCCAAATCATAACCTCCTAACATCGAGCCAATTATAGCACATTCAATCCATTCATCAGGCAAATTCTGGACATCAATCGTAACTTCATTGGGAAGTTTGGATTTTTGCTTTAAAAACATGGTTCGAAAGGCTTTGATGATGTCGGATGAGTCCGGTTTTTTACCCAAACCTAATAAAATAATTTTCTGATTGTTAGGAGAATAGACAACTTGAAATTCTTTCAAATCAGCTTTAAAATCTTGTTTTACTAATTCAAGATTTAATTCAAAATCATCACTAACTTTCTGAAGTTTTTTTACAAAACTATCGTCTTGTAAAAAAGAAAAAATAATAACCTTTGTATCAGGATTTAGCTGAGAAATATGGTTAATTTTCATATTATGTAAGCCGAATCTCCTGATTCGGTTTTAGAGTCGATGTTGCCGAATCAGGAGATTCAGCGTACAATAAATAAAAAATGCCACCTTTTTTGGGTGGCATTAATAAATTGTTAATATTCATCCTCGTTAAAGAAGAAATCATCTTTAGTCGGATAGTCGGGCCAGATTTCTTCGATGCTTTCATACGGTTGTCCGTCATCTTCTAATTCTTGCACGTTTTCAACAACTTCCAAAGGCGATCCAGTACGGATTGCGAAGTCAATAAGTTCGTCCTTTGTTGCAGGCCATGGTGCATCTTCAAGGTAGGATGCTAATTCAAGTGTCCAGTACATAATCTATGAATTTGGTTACGATTAATTACTAATTTAAAGTTCTGAAAATAAGAATATTAAACTCTAAATTCTTATCGTTTTTTATCAGGATTGCAAAAGTATAATTTTTTTGCTTACGAAAAACTTTTTTAATAAAAAATTCTTGTGTTGAATTAACTAATTTTATTTAAAAAAATTATATCTTATCAAAAATAATTTCTAAAAATGCGTTTTAATTATAAATCTATCAAAATTGAAGTCTGTGCTTTCTCACTCGAATCATGTCTGGCGGCGGAAAAAGGTGGCGCAAATCGCATTGAACTTTGCGGTTCGATGTACGAAGGAGGTACAACGCCCTCGGCTGGTTTAATACAAATTGCCAAACAACGAGTCAATATCCAAATTCATGCCATGATTCGCCCTCGTGGAGGAGATTTTTGCTATTCGGATGATGAAATTTTCGTCATGCAGGCAGATATACGCATGGCAAAAGTACTTGGATGCGAAGGAATAGTTTTGGGAGTTTTACAGCCGAATGGACAAGTAAATATAACCCAAACAAAGGCATTAGTGGCTTTGGCAAAACCCATGCAAGTAACTTTTCACCGAGCCATCGACATGACTCCCGATTATTCAAAAGCGCTCGAAGATATTATCGAAACGGGTTGTGATAGAATTTTGACTTCGGGACAAAAAAATACGGCTACGGAAGGCATTGAAGCGATTGAAAACTTAGTAAAACAAGCCAATGGCAGAATCGAAATCATGGCAGGAAGTGGCATAAATGCCGATAATGCTCAAACATTAATCCATACGGGCGTAAATGCCTTACACCTCACAGGCAAGGCAAGCCGAGAATCTGAAATGATTTATCGGAAAGCAGGAATTGCGATGGGTGGACTTTCAGAAGTCCCTGAGTATGAAATCGTTTATTCAGACTTTGAAAAGATTCGGGCGGTTGTAGAGTGTGTAGTTTGAAAATAGAATCCAAAATTATTGCGAAAACAATATACCACGGATTTAACGGATTGAGCAGATTTACACGGATTTTTCAATATTTATCTGTGTAAATCCGTACAATCTGTTAAATCTGTGGTCTAACTGTTCATCGTTTACGTGTTGCAAGATTACCTACAAAAGGTTCTGCAAATAAGCGGATATTTGTGCGATGCAACTGGTGAATAAATCTGGCTTTAAAATTAAGGTGAAAATTACGCCAAAAGCCGCTCCGTATAAATGGGCAGAGTGTCCAATATTATCCAAATTTCGTTTCGACATATAAATTGAATATGCCGTATATAAAATAGCGAATACAAAGGCTGGCATTTGTATAAAATAGACGTACATACTCGACGTTGGAGCAAATAAAATGGACGAAAAAATTACGGCAGAAACACCACCAGATGCTCCCAGCGCATTGTATCCGCTATCATTTTTATGATCGACATAAGATGGAATATTGGCCACAATTATCCCTACTAAATACAACAATACGTATAAAATTCCTCCTGTGGTTTCTCCAAAAAGGGCAGAAAAATAATATTCAATATTTCGCCCAAAAAAGAATAGCGTAAACATGTTGAAAAACAAATGTCCATAATCGGCATGAAGAAATCCTGACGTAAGGAAACGGTAATATTCTTGATTTCGCTGTGCGGAATATGGATTCATAATCCACTTATTCATGATGCTATGATTGTTCCAAGCATAAAGGCTAAGGGCAACGGTAATTCCTATAAAAATGAAGGTTAATGACATATTTGGATTTGGGATTTTGTGGGTTTTGTCATTGCGAGTGCAACGACGCAATCTGTTGGGTTGATGCAATTGAGTTTAAAATCTTATGCTCATAAGCTAACAGATTGCTTCGCTACGCTCGCAATGACACTCTCTTGACTCGCAATGACAGTACTCATATTAAAACTACACCTCTCTATCAATCAACATCTCCGCAAAGGCTCTTAGTTCAGTTTTGCGTTCTTCATCTACTTTCAGGGCATTTAAACATTTTAATCCTTTGTCAAAATAATCATTAATTTTGGCTACGGCTAATTGTTTGATTCCTAATGAATCATAAATTTCCGTAACGGCTTTCACTTTCTCAGCATTATCAAACGTTTTGATATTCAGCCATTTATCTAAGTTTTCTTTGGTTTCGCCCGATGCTTTTTCGATGGCTTCAATGAGCATGAAGGTTTTTTTGTTGGAGATAATATCACCGCCTACTTGCTTGCCGAATTTCTCTGGGTCGCCGTAAACATCCAATAAATCATCTTTCAACTGAAAACCTAAACCGATATTAATACCTATTTCGTACAATAATTCACACGATTTATCGCTTGCTCCCGCAATAATTCCGCCTAATTCTAAGGAAAAACCTAAAAGAACGGACGTTTTGAGTTTAATCATTTCGAGATATTCCGCTTCGGTAACTTGCTCACGACTCTCGAAATTCATGTCTAATTGTTGTCCCTCACAAACCTCCGCCGCCGTGCGATTAAAGCGTTTCATGGCTTTTTTGAAACGGCTGTCTTCCACTTCCATCAAAAGTTCATACGCCTGTACGAGCATCACATCACCCGAAAGAATGGCGATATTGGCATTCCATTTTTCGTGAACCGTTGGTTTTCCACGACGAAGCGGCGCATTATCCATAATATCATCGTGCATCAAGGTAAAATTATGAAAAACCTCCACCGCAGAGGCAGGTTTCACGGCTTTTTGCCAATCATCAGTGAATAATGCAGTTGCCATTAAGGTCATCAACGGACGCATTCTTTTGCCCCCCAAAGCCATTAAATAGCGGATGGGTTCGTATAATTCAACTGGATTTTCGCCGTAAGTTTGTTGAGAAAATTCTTCGTTTAGTGCTTGTTGAAAGTTTTTAGTAGTCATGTTTTTTATTTACGGATTGGGGATTAGATGTTAGGGATTAGCTTTTCAATCCTCACGCTAATTCTCAATATAATTTT